>NZ_JBWPWW010000021.1:0-33119 GCF_056590795.1 Prevotella sp. C0026C3
GGTGGGTCTCATTATTTTAACCTTACTGGGTCTAAAATACTTGCCAGCGTGGGTCAAATTAGTGTGGCTTTTCCACCAGTAAACGAGGAAACAAGTAGATGAGGTGGAGGATGACTTCTTATATTTCTTGAGTTTATAAGTTTCTTGGTTGCTCCTAAGTGTTGATATTTTCCGATTGATAGGTTACCGAGTTGGAGACAAAAGGTGTTTTCCTGATGATTTCGTCTCATCTTTCCTGCCAAATGATTAACTTTGTTGCTAACATCAGATACAAAAACATGACAACTCAAGAATTAAGAAATCAGCGATTAGCCGACAAGTTGATTAAGAATCTTCAACGTCGTCATTACGACGCATATTATTGTTCCGACCGCGAAAGTTTGTTACAACAGGTACGCCAACTCATCCCTAAAGGTAGTTCAGTGTCATGGGGTGGCTCTATGTCTATTCGCGATACAGGCATCACAATGATGCTTAAGAATGGAAACTATGAGGTGTATGATCGTGACGATGTGACTACGCAGGAAGATAAAATGCGCATTTATCGCAAGGCTTTTGAATGTAATTTCTATTTGGCCAGCGTCAATGCCATGACCGAAGATGGCGTACTTGTCAATGTAGATGGTAATGGTAACCGTGTAGCTGCTATCATGTGGGGGGCAGACCATGTCATACTTGTAGTGAGTTTGAATAAAGTTTGTCAGGACGTGGATGCTGCGATGAAACGCGCTCGGTCTACGGCTGCACCTACCAATATGGCTCGTTTCGATTTCAAGACACCTTGTCAAGTAGACGGTATGTGCCACGACTGCAAGTCGCCCGATTCCATTTGCAATTATATCACGATTCAACGTATGTCGCATCCAGCCCATCGGCATATTGTATTGCTTACTCCCGAACCGATAGGTTATTGAAACTAGCATGTTGTCTCTGTCTGTTTTCGGATTTTCTTTGTACCTTTGCCTAACAATTCCATAACGAAAACGCATGATTGTTTGTATTGCAGAGAAACCCAGTGTGGCTAGAGACATTGCCCGAATCCTTGGTGCCAACTCCTCAAAAGATGGCTATATGGAGGGTAATGGCTATCAAGTTACGTGGACTTTTGGTCACTTGTGCGAACTGAAACAGCCCAATGACTACCATGAAAATTGGAAACATTGGAGTTTAGCTGCACTCCCTATGATACCGGAGCGATTTGGTATAAAAGTTATTGAAGATGATGGTATTCGCAAACAGTTTAAGATTGTGGAGCGACTTTACCAACAGGCCGACGAGATTATCAACTGTGGTGACGCCGGACAAGAGGGAGAATTGATACAAAGATGGGTGATGCAAAAAGCCGGAGTGAAGTGCCCGGTGAAGCGATTGTGGATTTCTTCTATGACCGATGAGGCCATCAAACAAGGTTTTGCCGACTTGAAAGACCAGCAACTCTATCAACCTCTCTATTTAGCAGGGCTTTCGCGAGCCATCGGGGATTGGTTGTTGGGCATGAACGCTACGCGGCTTTATACGTTGAAATATGGGCAGAACCGCCAAGTTTTGAGTATCGGAAGAGTACAAACACCGACTTTGGCGCTTATTGTGAACCGTCAGAAAGAAATCGATAACTTCAAACCTGAACCTTATTGGGTTCTAGCTACGATTTATAGGGATACTCAGTTTACTGCCACTAAAGGCAAGTTTACTTCGAAAGAAGAAGGCGAACAGGCCTTTTCTGTTATAGATGGTAAGCCGTTCGTAGTTATGGATGTTACCAAGAAGAAAGGTTCTGAGGCTCCACCTCATTTGTTTGATCTTACCTCTTTGCAAGTAGAGTGTAACCGTAAGTTTGGGTATTCGGCCGAGATGACGCTCAACCTCATTCAGAGTTTGTATGAAAAGAAATATACTACCTATCCGCGTGTAGACACACAATACCTGAGTGACGACATCTATCCGAAATGTCCAAGTATCTTAAATGGTCTTTTTCAAACGAAAATAGATTCGCAACCAGTCTATGCATCGCTCATAAAACCCATCGGTGGGCAGAAGTTGATGAAGTCGAAGAAGGTGTTTGATACGTCGAAAGTGACCGACCACCACGCTATTATTCCTACCGGTGTGGTGCCGAGTGGGCTTACTCAGTTGGAACAAAACGTGTTCGATCTTATTGCCAAACGGTTTATCAGTGTGTTTTATCCCGATTGTAAGTTTTCTACTACGACAGTATTAGGCAAGGTAGACGATATAGAATTCAAGGCAACGGGTAAAGAAATCCTCTCTCCGGGGTGGCGTACGGTGTATACAAAGGATGTACAAATTGTGGAAGAAGACGAGAATAAGAAAGAAGATGAGGAACGAACGCTGCCTACATTCGTGAAAGGGGAGAGCGGAACACATACACCTACACTGACGGAAAAATCGACTACACCTCCACCGTATTATAATGAAGCGTCGCTGTTGAGGGCTATGGAGACTGCTGGAAAGTTTGTGGAAGATGAGGAACTGCGTGCTGCTTTGAAAGAGAACGGTATCGGTCGTCCCTCATCTCGTGCCGGAATTATCGAAACTTTGTTCAAACGACACTACATACGGAGGGAACGTAAGCGACTGGTAGCAACTCCTACAGGTATCGAATTAATTGATACAATTCACGAAGAACTGCTGAAGAGTTGTGAACTGACGGGTATTTGGGAGAAGAAATTGCGCGATATAGAGCACCAAAAGTATGATGCTGGGCAATTTATCAATGAGTTGAAAGAGCAGATTTCAGCAATTGTCTACAACGTACTGTGCGATAATAGCATGCGAAGAGTAACGGTGACGGTGGATGAAAAGCCTGCCAAGAAGGCCTCAACTACTAAGAAAACCGAAGCTAAGCCAAGAAAGAAACGTGCTTCAAAGAAAGAATCGACTGCACAACAAGCTAGCTTGAAGGCCGATGACAGCATTATCGGGCAGGTTTGTCCGGTGTGTGGAAAGGGACAAATCATAAAAGGGAAGGCTGCTTATGGATGCAGTAACTGGAAGAGTGGTTGTACTTTCCGTTTTCCTTTTGACAATAAATAGGCTTTTATTGCGTTGATGTTGTTGATTGACATCAACATGAAAAGAAAGTTTTTTCCATATATATTATTTTTTGCAGCCCTGTGTTTATCGTGCGGGGTAGATCGAAACATGCGCCGAGGTGAGACTTATTTGGCGCTAGGGGAGTATCATGATGCTGCCAGAGAGTTTCGCTCAGCTTACCAGAAAACCCCTCCAAAAGACCGAACTAAGCGAGGCGAGCGAGCCTTGAAGATGGCGGTGTGCTACGAAAAGATAAATGAGGCATCACGAGCTACATCGGCTTATCGCAATGCATTGCGTTATGGGAAAGGTAATATACACACGCGTCTTTCCTTAGCGCGGCAACTATTGAAAATCGGAGATTATAAAGCGGCTGCCGCAGAGTTTCAATTGGTACTCGATACGTTGCCCGATGATGTGTTGGCACGCAATGGTTTGTTCTCGGCACAGCATGCTTTACAATGGAAAAAAGATGGTAGTAGGTATCAAGTGCATCGTGTCGACTTATTCAACTCTCGCCGTGACGACTATTCTCCCATGCTTTTTGGTGACAATTACGACCAACTTTATTTCACGTCTACGCGTAGTGATGCGGTTGGAAACGAATTGAGTGGTATCACAGGAACGAAGCCCGGCGATATTTTCTTTTCACAGAAAGATGATAAAGGGAAGTGGAGTAAACCCGAAGTGGTGGGTGGTAACTTGAATACCGCTTATGATGAAGGAGCTTGTTGCTTCTCTCCCGATGGCCGAGTGATGTATCTCACGCAGTGTACGACGAGTCCGTCGTCGTCTCGTTATGCTCAGATTGTGACCTCTAATCGTTCAGATGCCAATTGGAGTAAGGCTGAAGTGCTCAACATTAGTAGGGATACGTTGTCGGCTTTTGCTCATCCTGCCATCTCGCCTGATGGCGAATGGCTCTATTTTACGTCTGATATGCCGGGAGGAAAAGGCGGACTTGACATTTGGCGCGTGCGTTTATCAGCCAATGGAATGGGGGGTGTGGAGAATCTTGGTGAGCCCATCAATACCCCCGGAAACGAGGAATTCCCTACGTTCCGCCCCAATGGCGACTTGTATTTTTCGTCAGATGGGCATCCGGGGATGGGAGGATTGGATATTTATATCGCCCATCCCGACCGGCAGAAAGGTTATGTGTTGGAGCATCCCGGCTATCCGTTAAATAGTCAAGGAGATGATTTCGGGATGACGTTTGAAGGAAATCACAATCGTGGATATTTCTCTTCCAATCGCAATGATGGGCATGGATGGGATCATATCTACTCGTTTGAGAATCCGGAAATTACTCAGACGATGAAAGGATGGGTATATGAGATGGATGGATATGAGCTTCCTGCCGCACAAGTTTATTTGGTAGGAAACGATGGAACAAATAAGAAACTAAGTGTAAAAGGAGATGGCTCGTTCACGGAAACGCTGAAGCCGAATGTAGACTATGTGATGTTGGCAACGTGTAAGGGCTATCTGAATCATCAAGAAGCGCTCAGTACGGGGACTGTGGAAGAGTCGAAAGAGTACATATTGCAGTTCCCTTTGGCTTCGATTACGGCTCCTGTGCTTATAGATAATATCTTCTATGACTTGGATAAAGCCACCCTTCGTCCCGAATCTTCGAAAGCTTTGGACGAGTTGGTAGGCTTGTTGAATCAAAATCCGCACGTTATCATTGAGCTAGCAGCGCATTGTGATTATCGTGGAAGTGCCGAATATAACAGGGATTTGTCACAACGTCGTGCGCAAACGGTGGTGGATTATCTCATCAGTCGCGGTATTGCCAAAGACCGTTTGACGGCCGTTGGTTACGGGAAATCGCAACCCAAGATGGTTAAGAGGAAGAATGTGGAGAAGTATGCATGGTTGAAAGTGGGTGATGTATTGACCGAAGACTTTATCAAAACAATGGATAAAGCACAACAGGAGATATGCAATCAACTCAATAGACGCACGGAATTCCGTGTGCTACGAACCACTTACGGTCTGCTGGATGAGCAAGGAAAACTCAAAGAAGATGCAGAGAAGAATATGAAGAAAGCCACTGAAAAGGTCTCAGATGATGATTTCTATTTCTAATATTCGCTGGTTACGACGTTGTAACACCCCACAATGACAAGGGTCATAATGCCGATATAGACGTACAACGGCGAGATGGTTGCCGACGTATAAAGCGACACGAAGGTGCCCGAAAGGTCACCGCTAAGGTTGGTAAAGAATGTTTTGAACCATTTGAATCCATCGGCATGGATGAATAGGGCGGCTCCGGCCAATGACCAAAATGCTGTCCATAGTCGGTTGAACCAAAGCGAATGCTTCGGTACTTGTCTCATGACGCGCCTCGAAAAGCCTCTATCTTCTATTTCTTGGCGGTTTTCTTCGAAGAACTGTATGAGTAGTTTATCATCATTTTCCATCATATCCATTCTGTTTAAGATAAGTTGTGAGTTTCTGTTTTCCGCGAGATAGATGGGACTTTACGGTGCCTTCAGCCATTCCCGAAATCTTTGCTATCTGCTCAATGCTTTGTCCTTCCATCAATTGCAAGGTGATGCAAGTGCGCTCTGAAGGTGAGAGAATGGCCAAAGCTTGGTAAATATCCATTCTTAAATTGTTATTCATTGACTCCGAGTTACGTTTGTTGACACTCGGAATATCCAACTCCTCGGTCGCTTTATTACGTCTTACGTAGTCGTAGAAAGTGTTGTAGGCAATGCGATAGAGCCATGTCGAGAAGTTGGCTGTGCCTTGAAACTGCGTAATATGTGTGTAGGCTTTTAAGAAAGTATCCTGTGCTAGGTCATCACTAAGCTGACTGTCTCCCATCGTTTGGTTCAGAAAGAAACGCCGTATAGGTGACTGATATTTCACAACGAGTCTGTCGAAGGCTTTACGGTTGTGGAAAACAGCCACCTGCGTAACGAGAGAGATGTCGTCAAGTGCTTTCACCGGCTTTACAAGGATTGGTCTTCGAAATGGTCGTTTTGGTCTTTTCTAGCACGTGTACGAGCCATCAACATTTGTCCGGCACCCATACATAGAATCAAAAATCCGATACCTACCAGCTCTTTTGCGCCCAAGAAAGCAAATAGAAGTGCTAATCCAAGGCCGATAGAGCAGTTACGTATGCCGCGTTGCCATTGATATTCGTTATCTGTTTTGGTCGCAGTGCGTATCACTTCGGGTAAAGGTTGTCCCATAGCCATAGACTTTTCAGCCAGTGCAATCTTGTCATTATGACGCTTAATGAGGTAATAGATGCCCCATGCGAATAGGAGAAAGGGGGCTATGGCGATTAAGAATCCAAAGAAAATAGCGGGGATGATGAACCAAGGTTTGGACATTGTACGTTCAAAGGGAGATATGTTGGAATCATCATCTTCGGCAGAATTCGGCGCCACAGAGTAATAACTGTCTGTTGAGTCGACTGCTTCTGCTGTGACAGATGTGGTATCTGAGTAAGCCTCAATACCTTGTTTGGCACTGTCGGTGGGCGCAACGAGCGTGGATTGATGTTGGTGTCGATGTTTTGGAGCGGCCGGAAGCACGGCTGTACCCACTGCTAACATCATTGTAATTGCGATAAGATACTTTTTCATATAGCTTTTTTGTTCTTTTTCTGATAGTTAGACGACAGAACAACTCTTTTGGTTGCAAAGTAATAAAAAAAGTTGGTAATGCGGGAAATTATACCTATTTTCGCACGAAAAGAAGCGCAGAGAATGAATTTACCACAAGAGTTTGAGCAGCATACACGTACCCTGATGGGAGATGAATTATATCAAATACTCCAAAAAGGGCTTGAAGATACGCCGCCGACAAGCATTCGTTTGAACCCTTTGAAGACCAGTGGGTACAATGTTTCTGTTCCTTTGGCCGATGGGCAAGTGCCTTGGTGTGAGCAAGGAGTGTACCTTCAAGAGCGTCCAAACTTCACTTTTGACCCCTTACTTCATTCCGGTGCCTACTATGTACAGGAAGCGGGATCTATGTTTTTAGACCTCGTGATGCGCCAATATATTCATCGGCCGGTTACTATGTTGGACCTTTGTGCTGCTCCGGGAGGCAAATCGACCGTTGCCAGAGCCGCTTTACCAGCCGGAAGTGTACTTTTCAGCAATGAGCCGATGCATGTTAGAGCTAATGTTCTGGCTGAGAATATACAAAAATTTGGTCATCCTGACTGCATCGTTACCAATAACTATCCGCGTGATTATCGTAAGGTGGGTATCTCATTTGACGTTGTTTTGGCCGATGTACCATGTTCCGGAGAAGGCATGTTTCGCAAAGATGAGGGTGCAATCGGTGAATGGAGCTTACAGAATGTGGATAAATGCCAAACTCTGCAGCTTGATATTATTCGCGATATATGGCCTTGTTTGAAGCCGGGAGGATTGCTCATCTATTCCACTTGCACCTTTAACAGCCGTGAAGATGAAGAGAATGTGAATGCTATCATCGCCGAATTGGAAGCCGAAATACTCCCTGTTGCAATTAATGATGATTGGAATATCACAGGTTCGTTGGTAGATGACCGCCCTATGTATCGTTTTATTCCGGGTAAAACGCGTAGTGAAGGCCTCTTTATGGCCGTGCTCCGTAAGCCCGTAGAGGCTGATGAAGCGAATAAGAAACAGCAAAAAGCTCCCAAGAAGAATGATACTGTCAAAGGAATAGAGCATTGGTTGCAAGGCGATTTTGCTTTTGTAGAGAATAAAGGACAGGTTCGTGCTATTCCAACGGCATGGTATGGGCTTTATTCTTTGGCCGTAAAAGCCTTGAAAGTGATTCATGCCGGTGTAACGATTGGTACACAAAAAGGACGGGACATCATCCCTGACCAGTCGTTGGCGTTGAATATTGCGCTCTGTCAAGACGCTTTTCCGCGTGTTGAGATTGACGAGTCGACCGCCTTATCTTATCTTCGTAAGGAAGCCATTATGTTGCCGTCGGATACGCCAAGAGGGTTTGTGTTGCTCACGTATCAGTATTTTCCCCTCGGATTTGTGAAGAATATAGGTAACCGAGCCAACAATCTTTATCCGCAAGAGTGGCGTATCAAGAGCAGCCATATTCCCGAAGAGAACACTCACGCCATCTATCTACATGATGATTAATATTATTGCTTGTCTTTCAAAAAATCGAGCTATCGGGCTGAACAACCAATTACTCTACCATATCAAAGCTGATATGGCTCGGTTTAAACAGCTTACCATGGGGCATACCATCCTTATGGGACGACGCACTTACGACTCTTTACCCCACGGTGCATTGCCCGGTCGACGCAATATTGTGCTTTCCCGACAGCTTCAAACTTTGCCCGATAGCGAGGTATATGCCTCATTAGAGATGGCATTGGAGCATTGTGCGGAAGATGAGTATATATATATAATAGGTGGAGCTGAACTTTATGAGCAGACTATTGGGATGGCGCAACGTCTCTATCTCACCATTGTTGACGACCGACCGATGTATGCAGATACTTTTTTCCCACTGTTTGAATCTGATTTTAAACTCGTCTCCATCTCTCAATACGAAAAAAGCGAAGACGCTCATTACGCCTTCGCTTTCTTAGAATATGTCCGTGTATAATTTTTATACCTCGTCTTCCTCTTCGTCTTCTGCAGTCTGTGGGAAATTCGTGATAGGCAACTGACGGTCTATGGGAGTGCTGAACGAGATGGTAGTCTCGCTACGTGCCAAGCCCAAAGGTTGTAACTTGTCGTGGATAATCTGCATCAGATGATGGTTGTTGTGCGCATATAGCTTGATAAACAAGTCCATAGCACCGGTTGTAGCATGACATTCTACCACCTCAGGAATCTTCTTCAAGGCGGCTATTACTTTGTCGTGCGACTCCGGATCTTTCAGATATAGTCCTACATAGGCGCAGGTCTCATACCCAATTTTCTCAGGCTCAATGATGTACTGTGAGCCCTTCAATACTCCTACATTAGCGAGTTTCTGCATACGTTGATGAATAGCTGCTCCGCTAACGTTGCATGCTCGTGCTACTTCCAAGAATGGAATGCGAGCATCTTCAGCAACAAGACGAAGGATTTTCTTGTCTAGTGAGTCCAAATGATGATGTGACATTGATTATTTTTTAATTTGGTTGCAAAGTTAATACGAATGTATGAGTTTTGCAACTTTAATTACAGTTTTGTTTTAAATCGTTAGATTTTTTAATTATTTACTATTCTTTTTTGTTGCAGAATAGTTGATTTTACGTACATCTGCTTGTCTTAATGCTTGTTTAACTTCCGATATGATGTGCATCGGAGTGTTCCTATCGGCTCGCAACGATATCGTCATAAGTGTACGGTCTTCGCTCGACATTCGGTTTTTCTCGGCCGATAAGTAGTCTACAATTTCACCGATTGTAATCACCTTATCATTCAGTTGCAGACGTGTACCAGCCTCTGTGGTCACCCCATCTGCCGATACAGGGCGGCCAACATAGATGGTACTCACAGCTGATTTCTTTGTCAATCGGGTCAATTCCGTACCTTGTGGCACTCTATATTTCACTTTTACGGTCAGCTTTCTCATGTGTGTCACTATCATAAAGAAAAATAACACGGTGAAAATCAGGTCGGGTAGGGAGGCTGTATTCAGCCCCGGAATGCCACGATGATGGTTGCGATAAATCATGGTTGTCCTCCTTTCCCTGCGTCAGCAGTATGTTCTGCTTCCACAATACGTTGCGGACAGATAGTGCGTATCTGGTCTTTTTGCTGCGGAGAGCACTGTTCGTAGCTTCTATGATATATGCTCAAGGCGGCTTGGTTGCGCCAAATGCGGTAGGCAACTGCCAATTCGTTCTGTATATTAAAATAGGTGTCGTAACTTGAAACTGGGTCTACGTCCAGTGAAATAAGATGATTTCTTTTTCTAGTTTGAAGGAAGGTGCCTACTCGTTGGTGCAGTGTGCGTATGTCGGCAGGCTTTCCGTCTATTGTCAACTGATTACAGGCTGTCACTTTCAGCGCCATCATCGTCTTGCTGTCTACACTTGTTTCCATCGCTTCTGCCTGCTTATCTATTGGCGGAAGTACGCGCGAAAGTCCCTTGCTTACGTCCATTGACGAAGCCACAAGGAAGAATATCAGCAACATGAATGAAATATCGGCTGTTGATGTGGTATTCAGTTCCGGGACTTTATGTTTGCGATGGCTGAACATGTTTACTTCAATTGATTCTCACGACGATAGCGTGTCATGCCGAAGATGACTGCTGCGATGGCTGCCAATAGTAGGAATAGCGATGTATAAATCAGCAAATCGGCCACTCTCAGAGCTACAAAGTCATCGAATACATGACCGTTAATGGTCATCGGATTACCAGAACTCAGCACCAATGACAGCAAGATAACCACGCCAAGTGCTATTATTCCGTAACGCCGGATACGTCCCACGGGGATATTGTTGACCACCTTGTTTTCTGTTGCACGCATCATCTTGACCGTTTTTACCATGGCCAGTCCGGCCAATACAAGCGTTCCGACAAGCAATATAGCGGCATACACCATGAGTAAGTCGGTGAACAAGGGGGCATTGAAGTTGGAATCGTCGTCGAAAGGTCGATCGAATCCTATCAGATAGAACAGACCGAATACCACGACAGCCAATCCTGTCAGCACATAGAGCACGCGTTGAGATATTCGCTCGGTGCTCATTGTTTTAAGATGACTCCACTTCCACTTCATCGTTTCAACTTGTATTTCATCACAGCATCAAGCAATGTAATGGCCGACTCCTCCATTTGAGCCGTTAAATGTTCGATTTTCGAGAGAATATAATTGTAGAAAATCTGTAGAATCAGCGCTACGATAATACCGAAGATGGTTGTAATGAGCGCCACCTTCATACCCGATGCCACGATGGTAGGGCTAATATCGCCTGCCATTTGTATTTGGTCAAAGGCCATTACCATGCCGATAACGGTTCCCAAAAAGCCTAGCGAAGGAGCTATGGCAATGAATAATGTAATCCAAGAACAACCTTTTTCGAGGTTCGCAGCCTGTACCGAACCGTATGAAGCAACCGACCGTTCCACGTTACCGATGCTTTCGTTGATGCGTTCCAAGCCTTGATAACAGATAGAAGCAACCGGTCCGCGTGTGTCTCGGCAGAGTTTTTTGGCTTCTTCTATCTTTTCTTCGGCAATTAGTGCGTCAAGGTCTGCCATGAATTTCTTGGCATTAATTTCCGACAAACTCAGGTAGATAATACGCTCAATACAAAATGCCAAACCGATGACCAAGGCCAATGCCACGAGCGACATAAATCCAGCGTTACCCTCAATGAACTTGGTTTTGAGCATCTGGTGCAATCCTTGAGGCGCTTCTTCCATTGCTGCCGATTCGACGACAAATCCACCTGCATCCGCCACACTGTCTGTACCCATGGATAGAGAGTCTAGTGTGGCCGCAGCGGTATCTGTTTTTTCTGGTGTAACAACGCGGCTTTCTGCATTTGCTATGGTGCAGGTCATACCTGTGACGAGTATGCAAATGAGTATCTTGGTTATCTGTTTCTTCATTATTTTAAATGGTTGTATATTAAAATAGAGGGAATATTCTAATTGTAGAGACGGTGTATATACCGTCTGGCTCGTATAGAATCGTATATAAACTGCACTATCACTGAGAGAGACAGTAGACCTACCGTCTCTATACGAGACTGATGCAATTTATGAATATCTTCCTTTTAAAAAAGTAGGATATGTCTTTGACAGCACCCCTTCAATCAGCTTTCAAAGGTACATATTTTGGTATAGACCGACAAGATGGGGTGTCATAAATTTGTTTAAAACCTTCCTTGGCAGACAAGAACTTCGTTATGGGGCAAAAAAATAGTGACAAAACATTTGGAGTGTATTGGAAAATAGCCTTTCTTTGCGAAAGTCTCTGATGCAAAGGAGTATGAAATGAATTGTTTAACTATTTAAATTAGAGATATGAGTTATAAAATTGAAGACATCGAAGGAGTAGGTTCTGTTTATGGCGAGAAGCTGGTAGCTGCCGGAATCAAGACTGTTGAGCAGTTGTTGGAGAAGTGTACGAAACCCGCAGGACGCAAAGCTTTGGCCGAAGAAACTGGTATATCCGATAAATTAATATTGAAGTGGACCAACCACGCTGACCTTTTCCGTATCAATGGAGTGGATCCTCAATTTGCAGAATTGCTCGAAGCTGCAGGGGTAGATACCGTGAAGGAGTTCCGCCATAGAGTAGCTGAGAACTTGCAACCCAAGTTGGAAGCCACCAATAATGAGAAGAATCTATGCAACCGTGTCCCTTCGGTTACTGAATTACAGAAGATGATTGATCAGGCAAAGGAATTGCCTACGACATTAGAATATTAGGGTATTAGCTTTGGGGTGTGCCGAGATTACAAGATGGAAACATCGTTCTAGGTGCACCCCTATCCCTTACTTGATTGATTGCAAAGGCTCTACAGCAATGCTGCAGAGCCTTTGCTGTTTTGTTGAAGAGACGAGGCAGGAATGCTGATGAGCCGCTGCAGTAACCTGATTAACAAGTAGACGAGTTGACTGGTAAACGAGTTGGATGTCATAAGTAGGCTAGGTATGGTTTTATCACGGTCTTTTCTGAATAAAGGAGGAGGTGTTCGGTCGGCTTATGATATGTTGTTGTGGAATAAAAGGAGGGAGAAAATGCGTGGCTTTCAAAAGAAAATCATACTTTTGTGTGTATGAAACGACAACACGCTTTTGCCCATACTCTGTTGCAATGGTACCGGGAAAATGGTCGGTCGCTGCCTTGGCGAGAGACGCGAGATGCCTATGCTATCTGGCTCAGTGAGGTAATTTTGCAGCAAACGCGTATTCAACAAGGACTTGATTATTGGTTGCGATTTATGCAACGATTCCCTGCTGTGGCTGACTTGGCGGCTGCTGATGAAGACGAGGTGTTGCGATTGTGGCAAGGATTAGGCTATTATAGTCGCGCTCGCAACCTGCATGCTGCTGCCAAACAGATAGTGGAGTTGAGACGTTTCCCCGAAACTTTGGAGGAAATCAAGCGATTGAAGGGTGTCGGCGATTACACTGCTGCAGCTATAGGGTCTATTGCTTTCGGGCTTCCGGTGGCCGCAGTTGATGGCAACGTGTACCGTGTGTTGGCTCGATATTTCGGCATTTCCACGCCTATCAATTCTACTGAGGGCAAAAAACTGTTTGCTGCAATGGCGCAAGACTTGCTTCCGTCCGACCAAGCTGCTACTTACAATCAGGCCATTATGGACTTTGGTGCCATCCAGTGCACCCCACAATCGCCCCGCTGTTTGCTCTGTCCTATCAACGAAACATGTGAGGCTTTGCGCACAGGACAGGTGGAATCGCTGCCCGTGAAACTCAAGACGGTCAAGGTGACGGAACGACAAATGAGTTATGTTTATCTACGTTGGCAAGGCAAAACGTGTATTCGCAGGCGCGGTAAGGGGGATATTTGGCAAGGATTGTGGGAACCGCCAACTTTAGATGTGGTGCAGGCTGTCGGTTTGCCAACGGGCAAACAGCTATGCAAACAGGTGAAGCACGTGCTTACCCATCGTGTACTCTATGCTGATTTTTATTTCCTTGAAGTCGATTTACAACCTCAGTTACCTGCCGACTATCGGTGGATTGAGGAGTCGGATATTGGCCAATACGCATTGCCACGGCTCATCGAAATTCTCTTTGAAGCGATAGACAGGCGGTAGGAGGAAGTTATTTGAAATAAATTTCCGTTTGTCTTTGATTTCTACTATCTTTGCATACAAGATGAAACCGAAAGTCAAGAGCAACCATATATTGATGTGCTGTGTACTGGCGTTGGCCGTATTATGCTTTTTAAGTGTAAATGCGCCCGTTCGATTCAAGCGCGAACAGCAACAACGCGAGCTTGTGGTGAAGCAACGACTCTTGAAGATAAGGCAGGCAGAGATGCAATACCGACGTTTACATCGAGTGTATGCGGGCAGCTTTAAGCAGTTGACTGATGCCGGATTGTTGGCGGACAGTCTCTCTTATATTCCTTTTTCAGGTGGGCAACGCTTCTCATTGACGGTTTCCATGGCACTCGGTAAAACTGGCAGACAGATTCCGCTCATGGAGTGTGGAGCCACTTATGGGCAGTATCTGCAAGGACTTGATGCCTATAGTATAACCAATTTAATCGAAGAAGCCAATGCTGCGGGACGCTATCCCGGACTAAAGATTGGCGACATCACAACCGATAACAACAATGCAGGAAATTGGGAATAAACATCCAAACGTCACCGGACGTGTGACACTACGTATCACCAAACACTCACTTTCGATTGCTGTGGTCGATTCAAAGGCTACTGATAAGTTGGTGTACGAACCGTATATCATGCGTAGTGGCATCTCGACGGCTGCCAATCTGCGTGAGGCTTTCCGCGAAAACGCAATTCTTGAACAAGGATATAAGAAAGCGCAGGTAATGATAGACACTCCTGTGTTGATGATACCGTTGGAAGAATTCCAAGAGGAAGCGATGGAGTCGCTCTATCACTATACGTTTACGAATCGCGAGAACGACTGTGTGCTGCACAGCGTGTTGCCGGTTATCAATGCTGTGGCGCTCTATTCCATCAATAAAGATTTGAAGTTGGTGCTCGATGATCACTTCGCCGACATCCGTTATATGCCTATTGTACAACCCATGTGGAGCTATTTGTATCGTCGCAGTCAGACCGGTGCATGGCGCAAACTCTATGGTTATTTCCACGACGGGAGGCTTGATGTGTTCAGTTTTGCGCAGGGACGATTCAAGTTTTGCAACTCTTTTGATGCCGGAAACTCACGTGATTCAGCTTATTTTCTGTTGTATGCATGGCAGCAGATGGGGTTCGATGTGCGTGGCGATGAACTCCTGTTGATGGGAGGAATACCTGATCAAGAAGATTTATTAGCAAACTTGCGCCGCTATTTGCAAAAGGTTCATGTGATGACAGCATCGGCAGAATTCAATCGAGCTGCTATTACGAAAATCAAAGGAATACCACTTGATATGGTTGTATTGTTCTTAAAAGGAAGGTAAAGAAGATTATGAGAATCATCACAGGAATCTATAAAGGTCGTCATTTTGAAATACCGCGTTCGTTCAAGGCGCGTCCTACGACCGATTTTGCAAAAGAAAATATCTTCAATGTGATGCAAGGATACATGGATTTCGAGGATGCCAGTGCTCTTGACCTGTTTGCCGGGACAGGCAGTATATCCTTGGAATTGGTGTCGCGTGGCTGTCGTCAGGTGGTCAGTGTGGAGGCCGATCGTGACCATGCCAACTTTATTCGCCAGTGTTTTCAAAAATTGGGTACCGATAAAGATATCCTTGTGCGTGGTGATGTATTTCGTTTCGTGAAGAAATGTCATCAACAATTCGACTTTATTTTTGCCGACCCGCCTTATAGTTTGCCTCATTTAGAGACGATTCCCGACCTCGTGTTGCAGCAGGGGGTGCTTGCTGAGGGGGGGATATTTGTTTTTGAGCATGGTAAACACAATGATTTTTCGGCTCATCCTTGTTTTGTAGAGCATCGCGCTTACGGCAGTGTGAACTTCTCTATCTTTAAAATGAGAGGTGAAGAATAATATGTTTGTGAGTTTTTAATTTTATCGTTACATATCCAGTTTATGACGGTAGGCTTACTTATGTTTCTTGTCAATGGGTAAAGAGGATAAAGTGTAGAATACGAATGTTGTTTAGCTGTTCTTTTTACTACATGAGGCTAAGTATATGGAGTAAATAATTGGCTTTTTATTTGCTAATATGTAATTTTTAAATTACCTTTGTGATATGAAGCAAAGGACGGTTATTACATATAAAGACTATTTTGATAAGTTCTTTGCCGCATAGACTCAGAAGGTGCGAGATAAGATTATTAAAGTCCTTGATATAATAGAATGGATGGAACGTATTCCCTCTACTTACCTTAAATATATGGAGGGGACTGACGGACTATTTGAGATACGTGTACAACTTGGAAATAATATATTTCGTATATTCTGTTTCTTTGATGGAAACAAATTGGTAGTTCTTCTTTCCGGTTTTCAAAAGAAAACGCAAAAAACACCAAGCAAGGAAATAAAACGCGCCGAGAAGTTGATGAAAGAATATTTTAAAGAGAAGTTAGAGGAGGAAAGGTAATTATGAAAACAATGACATTAGATGAAATCAAGAATAAATATTATGGTGAAGTTGGTACGCTCGAAAGAACGCGTATAGAAAATGAATTAGAGGCTTTGCGGATAGGTATACAGATAAGAGAAGCGCGTGAGAAACAGAGTATGACGCAAAGCCAATTAGCCGCACGTGTGGATAAGAAACGTACATTCATCTCGAAAGTAGAGAACGATGGCGGGAATATAACACTTAAAACCCTCTTTGATATTGTAGAACGTGGGTTGGGTGGAAAGCTTAATATCCAAATACAAGTGTGATAGCCAAGAAAAGGCAGAATCTTAGAAACTGAGTGTATAGTTTGATTCAAGTAAACTGCGGTTATAAACCATTGTCATATGGAACAACCAAAACAATTTTCTAGAGTTCCTTTCTATCCCGTAAGCAGCTATTAGTAAGTAATATATGAAATGAATGGGAACTACTTGCCGTTTAGGATGTTTGTGTGCAGATATGGTAAATAAATAAAAGTAAACCCTTTGATTTTAGTGTGCTTTATATTATCTTTGTAGAAGCTAAGCTGCACTCGGCAATTTGAAAGTTAACTTTCATTGCGCTCGTTTGCATTATCTTTGTAAAAGTTAAAAAGGGAACTTGTTTTTGCCCTTGTATTTCCTAAACATGATAGATAGACAAACAGTTGAAAGAATCAAAGATGCTGCGAATATCGTAGACGTAGTATCCGAATTTGTGACGTTGCGTAAGAGTGGTAGCAACTTCAAAGGGTTGTGTCCATTCCACAACGAGAAGACTCCTTCGTTCTATGTATCGCCCTCTCGTGGGACATGTCATTGTTTTGGTTGTGGCAAGGGTGGCAATTCTGTGAGTTTCATCATGGAACATGAGCAGATGACATATCCTGAAGCGCTACGTTGGTTGGCTAAGAAATTCCATATTGAAATACAAGAACGAGAGCTCTCTGACGAAGAAAAACGTGAGCAAAGTCAACGTGAAAGTATGTTCATTATGAACGAGTGGGCTGCCAACTACTTCCATGATGTGCTGCATAATCATGTAGAGGGTGTGGCTATCGGTATGCAATACTTCCGTAGTCGTGGCTTCCGCGATGACATTATCAAGAAGTTTCAGTTGGGTTATGATACCAATGACCGTCACGCATTGGCCACTACTGCACGTAATAAAGGCTATCGTGATGAGTATTTATTGAGTACAGGTATCTGTTATCGCAATGATCGAGGGGAACTTATCGACCGTTATGCCGGTCGAGTAATTTTCCCTTGGGTAGGTGTGAACGGCAAGATAGTAGGCTTTGGAGGACGCGTATTGGACTCTAGGACCAAAGGAGTGAACCAGAAATATGTCAACTCTCCGGAGTCGGATATCTATCATAAAGACCACGAACTCTATGGTATCTACCAAGCAAAGAAAGCTATTGCTAAGGAAGATAGGGTATATATGGTGGAAGGTTACACCGATGTCATCTCCATGCATCAATGTGGTATTGAGAACGTAGTGGCCAATTCGGGTACAGCTTTGAGTGTCCATCAGATTCATACGCTGCACCGTTTCACCTCGAATATTACCTTATTATATGATGGAGACGCCGCTGGTATCCATGCAGCATTGCGTGGTACGGACATGTTATTGGCCGAAGGAATGAATTTGAAAGTGCTTTTGTTGCCCAATGGGGAAGACCCTGACAGCTTTGCACGGCAACATACGGCGACCGATTTCCACGATTATATCTTGAAACATCAGACTGATTTCATCCAGTTTAAGACTGATTTGCTCTTGAAAAACGAGACTGATCCACAGAAACGTTCGGAAGCTATCAACTCAATCGTGAAGAGTATTTCGGTGATACAGAACCAAATACTGCGCGATACCTACTTGCACGATTGTGCACAACGTATGGGTATCAATGAAGTAACGCTCATAAACACGATGAACAGGTTTATTTTGGAAGAGCGAGATGAGCAAAAAAAAGAAGTAGAACGGCAGCGTAGACGAGAAGAAATAGGTGTATCTGAGGCTCTTTCTACATCTACAGCCCTCATTATACAGCCTCAAAGCACTAAGGTTGAGCAGATGTTGATGCAGCTGATTGTGCGATATGGTGAGCGTATCATCTATGATAATGTGGAAGATGAAGATGGTCACGTACACAATTTATCACTGTCTCAGTTCGTAGCCTACAATTTATCGGAAGATGGTTTGGAATTTCATGATGAGTTGTTTAATCGTATGTTGGCCGAAGCGGTGGAACATCAGGCGGATGAAGGATTTAAGGCTGAACCTTATTTTGTGCATCATCACGATATTAACATGAGTCGTATAGCCACCGATATGAGCGAAGACAAGGTGATATTATCGGAAAGTCATAAGGTGGTAGAGGATGAGGAGAGTCTTCGACAAAAGGTGTTGCACTTGATACTTGATTTCCGTATGGATTTTGTAGAGCAACGATTGCAAGACCTAAAACGTGAGATTGCCACTGTAGGTAATGATAGTGAACGCATGATGAAGATGCTTGCGGAATACAAGGATATGCAAGAGATACGCAACGCATTGGCTCGTCAACTCGGAAATAACATCATCTTATGACATTTTAACGCATATAACTTGCTGTCAGATGTAATAAAAATGTATATTTGTAATTACGTATGACGGATTTATTTTATCTTTTTATCATTTGGGGAATACTGTATATCATTGCCTTTGTATTCTTTCCGATATGGCGCAAAAGGCGCGATGCCGGCAAAGGATTGTTCGTAAAGCACGACGATGATAACAAAATTACGGTGACAAATGCCCTGAAGAAGTTGAATTGCCATTTCACTTGGAAGCAGGAACAAGGCAAGGATATTACTAAATATGATTTCCAGAGTGGGCATTTCCGTATAGAAATAGAGCAGAATTCTCCCTATATCCAACTATCTTATTTATTCTTTTATACCACCAAGACCGAATATTTGGACTTGGTAAGAGCCTTGATGAATCAGTGTAATCTGAATACTGAGACACTCAAAATGGTGTATTCGCTTGACGAGAAAGATAATTCTGTGGACTTGCACATGACAACCGGATTGCTTATTAACGAACAAACATCGGTCAAAATACTCTCGCGTGCCATGACAGATATGTTTAGATGGCAGAGTGACTTTGTGAGTCGAATCGATAAAATGATTAAAGACAGCAACAAAGCTATTGGTCTTGACTTTGAACGAAAACATGCCGAGCTCGCCAGAGAAACTTTCCTTATTCGTGAACAAGAGATTCAGCACCAAGTGGCAGGGCCGAGATGGCGACAGACAAAGGAGTGTCCCATTACATTAGAACAGTTGTTTAGTTCTGTACTAGGGCTGTCGGGGGTTGTTCCCATGTCGCTTTGCATCTTTAGCGAAAGCGAGATGAGAACTATCAAAGAGACAGACGAGATAAGAAAATTTGCTCCGGCATCTACTATTATAGGTAAGGATGACTTCTTACAAGATGAAGCTTTGTTGTCTGTTTCGCTTTTGACAACCGGTCAACTCGTTGCTGAACGTACGGTAAGTATTCATGTTCGATCGGAGAAAAAGGCTGATAACTCTCTTTATTTTCGCATGACCGTGACCTTACTTCCGCTATCCATGACAACAGATGTGAAGGCAGGAAGTGATGATAATGCCCCTAAAGTGGTGTCGGTATTGGCTGCTTATGACCTTACAAATCCTAAGAAGCGACTCGATGAGTTCCGTTATATGTGGAAAGAAGCAATAGAAAAGACTAAGCGTGGAGAAATTGATGACTTGTCGGAAGAGCAAAAATTGATTGCCAAATGTATGGAGCCGGCATTGGCTTTCAATGCTTATCGGGGGCGAATTCTTTTTAATCAAAAACGATTCTGCGAAGCTTTATTCCTTTTGGAGCCTGCTTATGTAGCCATGAGTCAGCAATTTGATACTTTGAAAGAGGATATGCGAGAAGCTTTCTTTGAGGTTTCTTACCTTATAGGTTTTTGCTATTGCGAATTAAAACAGTATCAGCGAGCTTGTTATTATTTGGAGATGACGCTTCCACAACGGCGCATCACGTACACAGAAGAATACGTTAACTGTCTTGTAAATGGTAAAGATTTCAGGGCAAGTATTGTTATAGATGGCTTATTACAGGAAATGGAACGGACAAAAGCCATTAGTGGACGAACTCATAACGACATGGAAGTTTCGTTTATCAACTTCCTCTATCGTCGGAAAGCTAGTGTCTATATAGATAAACAGCGCTATGATGAGGCCGAGAAGTTGCTTCGTAAGATGCTTGATGACCCTGAAAATAGCGATTTTGCCATCAATGAATTGGCCTATATCCAAAAGATTAAGACAGGAGGATAGCTGGTATGATTTACATTCATTGGGCATTTTTGGTCGTCTACACATTTGTTGTTGTGGCTGCTATGATTAAAGTACTAATGGACAATAGGCAACCTGCCAAGACAATGGCATGGGTGTTGGTACTTTCTTTTATGCCTATTGTAGGGATAATCCTTTATTTTTTTCTTGGACAGAATACTAGAAAGGAACGCATGATAAGTCAACGAAGCTTGGATCAGTTGACAAAACGCTCCATGCTAGAGTTTGCTGAACAGCGTGATTTACGTTTACCAAAATCGTATCGAGCGCTTATCAAGCTGTTTACCAATCAGAGTCTGTCGCTTCCCTTCAAAGATAATGAAGTAGATATTTGTACCGATGGCTATCAGTTTTTTCTATCCTTATTGAGAGACATTGGTACTGCCGAGCATCATATCCACCTAGATACATATATCATAGAAGACGATCCACTGGGCAATCTTATTGCCGATGTACTGATAGATAAAGCTCGGCAAGGAGTTGAAGTGCGTCTGGTTTACGATGATATGGGATGTTGGAAGACGCGTAACCGATTCTTTGAGCGTATGAGAGAGGGCGGGGTGGACACTCGTTCGTTTATGCCGGTAAAGTTTCTGTCGTTTTTTAGTAGCAAAGTAAACTATCGCAATCACCGTAAACTTTGCATCATTGATGGTCGAGTGGGGTATATTGGTGGTATGAACATTGCACTTCGATATGTTAAAGGGGATAAGATGCCGTGGCGAGATACCCATTTGCGTATCGTCGGAGGGGCTGTCTATGCTATTCAAAAAGCTTTCTTGATAGACTGGTATTTCGTTGATCGCACATTAATAACCGACCATGCGTATTATCCGGAGCCCGATTCGCGAATAGACAACAACTGTTTGGCGCAGATAGTAACCAGTAGTCCGGTACAACCTTGGCCCGATATCATGCAGGGATATGTGCGTATTCTGCTCGAAGCCCGTCGATATGTGTACATGGAGACGCCTTACTTTCTACCTACCGAGCCCATTCTTTTTGCCATGCGAACAGCTGCTTTGGCCGGAGTAGACGTCAGATTGATGATTCCGATGCGTACCGATGCGAAGCTAGTGGAATGGGCTAGCATCTCATATGTGATGGAAACGCTTGAAGCCGGGGTAAAAGTTTATCTTTATCAGGCAGGATTCAACCATTCCAAAATGCTGGTTAGCGATGACTTCCTGTGTAGTTGTGGAAGTTCAAACATCGATTTCCGTAGTTTTGAAAACAACTTTGAATCAAATGCTTTTTTCTATGATAGCGCGTTAGCTTTACGTATGAAGAAAGTGTTCTTAGACGATTTGCAACAATGTGTACCCATTGAGAAGGTACAAAGGCTTATGCGTCGTCCTTTCCTCTTGCGACTTTGGGAATCTATTATTCGCTTACTCTCGCCACTGCTGTAAGGAGACAACGTTACTGTTTGGGCTTTGCAGCATTGCTGTTCGGTTTAGGCAGTAAGTCTGTTCGGCCTTTGCAGCATTGCTGTTCGGTTTAGGCAGTAAGTCTGTTCGGCCTTTGCAGCGATTTAAACTTTTTAGTTTATGAGTTTGTGAGTTGCAAATTAGGAAACTCATAGAGACTTTCTCATCAATCAAGATGTTTTTTCTTTATTTCTCCAAGACCTTTTTTATCTCGGCATCTGTCTTGGTTAGCTTGTCCTTACACAGCTTGATGAGCTTTTGAGCCTGCTTGAGTTGCTCGGTCATGTGGTCGATGTCAAGTTCATTATTCTCCATGCGAGCCACAATTTGTTCCAATTGTCGTACGGCTTCTTCGTATTTAATATCTTCTTTTGCCATTATTTGATGATTGATTTGATGGTTCCTTGATAGAATCGGGTTTCTATTTCATCGCCCGATTTTAATACTTTGGTATTGCGAACGGTACGTCCGTTGTGAATGGTGATGCTGTAACCGCGCTTTAATAATAGTGTTGGGTCGAGGGCCTCGGCGCGTTGTGCCAACATATCCAAGCGATGATGCCCTTGCAAAAGTTTACGCTCGGCACCCGGATGGAGTCGCAATGCCAGTTGGTCTATGCGATGACTGGCTTCGGCAACAGACTGCTCCATGAGTTGAGACAGATGCTGATAGAGGCGATCGAGACGTGCCGACTGTTGCGTTTTAACCAATGAGAAGAGCATGGGTATCTTGTCTGTGAGTCGACTAAGCCGTACTTGCTCCATTTCCATGCGTCGCTCAATGGTCTTAACTATGGTCTGTTCGGCTTCTTCTACGCGAATAAGCACCTCAGCCAAGTGGTTGATGAGAAACGCTGCGGCTGCCGTTGGTGTCTTTACGCGTGTATGCGAAATCATATCGAGCACCGATTCGTCGCGTTCGTGTCCTATGCCGGTGATGACTGGGAGGGGGAAGTTGGCTACGTTTTCGGCCAATGCCAATGTGTCGAAACCGCTTAAATCGCTCGTAGCACCACCACCTCGGATAATGACAACAACGTCGAAATCGTCTAATCGATGGTAGATGAGGTTGAGAGCTGTGATGACACTCGTCTCAACCCCTTCTCCTTGCATGGTCGCGGTGAATAATGTTGGGTAGAAAGCCAGTCCATATTCGTTGTCCGATAGTTGATGGCAGAAGTCTCCATAACCTGCAGCTCCAGCACTAGAGATAACAGCTATGCGCTGAGCAAACATGGGGATGCGTAGTTCGCGTTGCAAATCGAAGACCCCTTCTTGTTGTAGTTGTCGTATAATTTCTTGGCGCTTACGTGCCATGTCGCCCATGGTGTATTCCGGATTGATGTCGGTGACAATCCATGAGAAACCGTATGCTTCGTGAAAATTGGCGTAGACCTTGAGCAAAACTTTCATGCCGGGATGGATTTGCTGGCCGGTGATGCGCTCGAAATGTGGTCGTACGTATGCCCATGTGTTCTTCCAACACTTGGCAGAAGCCCTAGCGATGGGCGTATTGGTGGCGTTGTCTTTCTGTATCAGCTCCATGTAGCAGTGCCCACGAACCTCGCGTGCCTCTGACAGTTCGGCTTCTACCCAATATTCGCGAGACAGGGTTGTCTCAATAGTCTCGCGTACCAATTGGTTGAGTTCGTATAAAGTGAGTGTATGCTGCATAGAGATGAGAGAATAAAAGGGTTATTTACCTGACTGGAAAGCTTTCCAGAAGTCGGGCAAACCGTATCCCATGATGGTGTCTGGATGAACGAAGTTATTGCCACTCTTGCGTACTAAATCGATGATTTCGAGTGCAGTCTTGTCGGGAAGTGCCTGCCATAAGCAAGCTACCATACCCGATATGAGTGGAGCAGAGAACGAGGTGCCCATATCGTTGATGATGGTTCCACGTCCTGAAATGACAGTTGTGGGACTTCCATAAGCCATTACGTCGGGTTTGATGCGCCCGTCTGCCGTTGGGCCAACGGCACTGAAAGCCGCATTAAGACCGTTGGGACTGATGGAGCCTACGGTTAGTATATCGGTAGCATCGGCTGGGAAATTGATTTTTTTCCATGTTCCCATACCGTCGTTTCCAGCACTGTTGACCAGTACAATACCCTTGCCGGCCAACATAGATGCCGTATGTGAGATGAGTGTTTGCTGGCCGTCAAGTTCTTGGTAAGTATGACTAGTGGTGCGGTCGTCAAATTCATGAAAGCCTAGTGAGGAGTTGATGATGTCTACACCGGCTGAGTCGGCATACTCTACAGCCTCAGCCCAGTAGTCTTCTTCGGCTAAACTCTCTGTATATTGGTCTTCGCAACGTATCAACATGTACGAAGCGTCGGGGGCGGTTCCCCTGTATGTGTCTGCTTGATTGGCTGCCATGGTTGATAAAACCATCGTACCGTGGTCTAATTCCGCGAATATATCTGTGCTTCGGGGAACCACGAAGTCGGCCAATCCAGCCAATTTGATGTTATGAAAGATGGGGATTCGGTCTACATTCATGAATCCGGCATCGAGTACGGCTATCACTTTGTCTTTGCCGGTATAGCCTGCTTGATGCATCTGAATACCGTTCATGGCTTTGATTTGTTCCTCGGCCATGCCGTAAGGATTGTGCGAAACGGTGTCCCAACGGTTGAAATCTTTCTTGAAATTGACGCGTTGGGAGGGCTCGATAGAGTCGGGTGAGGAGAAAACGTGGCGGATGTCGCGGATGAAAGGGAGACCTTTCAAGCAGTCAATCTGTGATACTTTGGTGCAACGCACAAGTACAGAATTGTTCCATTTGCTTTTGCCAACAACCTCAAGTCTATTATTTTTGAGTGTTTGAATATAGCCCGGACTCACCGGAAGATCGGTAGAATCGATGGCAATATGCTGTCGTTGGCGGCGAGCAATGGCTCGTGGCGAGAGGAATTCCTCCGGATGCAGGATAGAAAAAGGGGTACCTTGCTTATCGGTAAGTATAATTCTGAACATAAAACATTTACCGCCGGGGTAGGAAATCTTATGCGATTCGTAGCCTTTTGCAGCTATCTGAAGGCTCGTTATCATCATGATAAACGCTAGCGATAAATACTTTCTCATGCCTATTTTACTGATATTTTGACTTGCAAAAATAATTAAAACCATTGTGAAACACAAAAGAATACATCGCTTTTTCAATAAAATCGCATAGGGACGATAGCATGTGTGTTATTTTTTTGTAACTTTGCAACAATGACAACCGGTATAGATAATAAGGCGGCTACCCTCGAATTAGGTACCCAACCGGTGGGGAAGCTGCTTTGGCAATATGCTTTGCCCGCCATCATAGCGATGACGGCAGCTTCGTTATACAACATTATCGACCGCATATTTATAGGACAGGTGGTTGGGCCTATGGCTATTTCGGGGCTTGCCATCACGTTCCCGTTTATGAATTTATCGGCAGCTTTCGGTGCTGCGGTGGGCATCGGGTCGTCTACGGCGGTTTCGGTGAAGCTTGGACAGCGCGATTATGACTCGGCAGAGAATATTCTTGGCAACACCGTAACGCTGAATTTGATGGTCGGATGCTTCTTGACGATAGTATGTTTGTTGTTTCTTGATCCTATTCTTCGATTTTTTGGAGCGAGCGACCAAACCATTCCTTATGCACGAAGCTTCATGCAAATCATCCTATTGGGTAATGTTTTTACACACATGTATTTTGGTATGAATGCCATGCTGCGTGCTGCCGGCAAGCCCCAAAAGGCGATGATGGCCACCATTATGACGGTGGTGATGAACGTATTGTTGGATGTTGTCTTTATTTGGTGGTGGCATTGGGGAATCCGCGGTGCTGCTTTGGCAACCGTATTGTCGCAAGCTACTGTACTCGTATGGCAATTGAAACTCTTTAGCAACAAAGATGAATTGCTACATTTGAAGTGGGGTATATATCGATTGAAAGAAAGTTTGGTGAGGAATATTATTGGGATAGGTATTTCACCATTCCTCATGAACGTGTGTACTTGCATCATTGTCATTTTTATGAACAACCAGTTTGTGCGTTATGGAGGCGACATGGCGGTGGGCGCATACGGCATAGCGAACAGTATTGAAACCGTGTTTGTGATGTTTGTCATGGGCATTAACCAAGGTATGCAGCCCATTGCGGGTTATAACTATGGGGCATTGCAGTTTGATAGAATGCTACGTGTGCTGAAACTTTCTGTGTTAGCTGCCAGTGCTATCACCTTTGTGGGATGGTTGGTGGCCATGTTCCTGCCACAGATGTGTGCTCGTATGTTTACGACCGACCTCTCTTTGATAGATAAGGCCGTCCATGGTTTGCGTATCACGATGTTAGTATTTCCGATTATCGGGTACCAAATGGTGGTGACGACATTCTTCCAATGTATTGGCAAAGTGAAGATTAGTATCTTCCTTTCGCTATCTCGACAGCTACTGTTTCTGCTGCCTTTGTTGGCCATATTGCCTCAATTCTACGATGTTAATGGCGTATGGGCATCGTTACCGGCATCAGATTTCATTGCAGCTGTGGTGGCCGCGTGGATTATGGTTGTCTATATGAGAAAATTCAAAAAGCAATTTAACGACTCTATACATGAATAATAAGCATATCATCATCAATATCGGGCGGCAGTTTGGAAGCGGCGGTCGCATCATAGCCGACCTATTATCCAAGGAATTTGGGTGTACGCTCTATGATAAGGAACTCCTGAATTTGGCAGCAAAGGAGAGTGGTTTCTGTGCAAAGTTTTTTGAACAGAATGATGAGCAGAAAGGTTTTATGCGTGTATTATTTCATGCTCACGTGCCCATTTTAGGTGAAAGTAACTTCTATCGAAACAATATTTCGCAAGAAAGTCTGTTTCAATTCCAGAGTGATGCCATCAGAAAGGCGGCCGAAAGTGGCAGTTGTGTGTTTGTAGGACGTTGTGCCGACTACGTATTACGAGATCGTAAAGACAGTGTTAACATCTTTATCACAGCCGATATAGATGAGCGTGTACGGAGAGTATGCGATCGTAAAGGCTTAACAGAGGAAGAAGCACGCAAGTTGATAGAGTATAAAGAAGACGAAAGAGCATCATATTATAACTATTACACGGGCAAGAAATGGGGGCATAGTGCCTGCTACGACCTGTGTATCAACTCGACTCATTTGGGAATAGAAGGTACTGTGCAGTTGATTGCCGACTATATTCGCAAGCGTTTCGACCTAGCTGAGATTGCAGAATAGCATGAGGAAGATAGGAATTATCAGCGATACGCATGGATATTGGGACGATCAATACTTGAAGTATTTTGAACCTTGCGATGAGATATGGCATGCCGGTGATATCGGAACAACGGAATTGACCGACCGGTTGGCTGCTTTTCGCCCATTGAGAGCCGTCTGTGGCAATATAGATGGTGGCGATTTACGTTTGATGTATCGCGAAACGCTTCGTTTTAAATGCGAAGATGTGGATGTGTTGATGAAACATATAGGGGGCTATCCGGGCAATTACGACTGGTCGATTCGCAAGATTATCTATGCCTCTCCGCCACAGTTGTTCATCAGTGGACACTCGCATATCTTGAAAGTGAAGTTCGACAAATCGCTCAATCTGTTGCATATCAATCCCGGAGCAGCCGGGATGCAAGGTTGGCATCACGACCGTACCATCGTAAGACTCGCCATTGATGGTAGTAAATTTACTGATTGCGAAGTGGTGACGTTAGGAACCAAGGGGTAAATATAGGAACGATAATATTATTATATAATCATTTAAAGATTTAGATTATGAAGACTTATCTTGTTACAGGAGCCGCAGGTTTCATTGGAGCAAACTTTATTAAGTATCTGCTTGGCAAGAAATATAAAGATCAAGACATCAAGATTATTATCTTGGATGCACTGACTTATGCCGGAAATTTGGGCACTATTAAGGATGATATCGACAATAAACGTTGCTTTTTTGTGCGTGGTGACATTCGCGATAGGGAACTAGCCGACAAGCTTTTTGCTGAAAATGATATCGATTATGTGGTCAATTTCGCTGCCGAAAGCCATGTCGACCGTTCTATTGAAGACCCTCAACTCTTCTTATCTGTTAATATTCTCGGTACGCAGAACTTGCTTGATGCAGCTCGTCGTGCTTGGGTGACAGGCAAAGACGAACAGGGGTATCCTGTTTGGAAGCCCGGTAAGCGATTCCATCAGGTTGCTACCGACGAGGTATATGGTTCACTTGGAGCCGAAGGATACTTCACCGAAGAGACTCCAGTGTGTCCTCATAGCCCCTATAGTGCGTCTAAAACGAGTGCCGACCTCTTTGTGATGGCTTATCATGATACCTACCACATGCCGGTAACCATCACTCGTTGCTCTAACAATTACGGCCCTTATCATTTTCCGGAGAAGCTCATTCCATTAATCATCAACAATATCTTGGAAGGCAAGAAACTCCCTGTTTACGGCAAGGGAAATAATGTTCGCGACTGGTTGTACGTAGAAGACCATTGCAAGGCCATTGATATGGTCGTGTGTGAAGGTCGCGACGGCGAGGTCTATAATGTGGGTGGACATAACGAAATGAAGAATATCGACATCGTGAAGTTGACCATTAAGACCATCCACGATATGATGATGGACGACAAGAGTCTCCGTCAAGTATTGAAGAAGCAGGAACTTGATGAAAACGGAGAGATTCGTATAGATTGGATTAACGACGATTTAATCACTTTCGTATCTGACCGTTTAGGGCACGATCAGCGTTATGCCATTGATCCAACCAAGATTAAGAACGAGTTGGGATGGTATCCTGAGACGATGTTTGCACAAGGAATCGTGAAGACTATCAAGTGGAATCTAGAGAATCAACAGTGGATTCAAGAGGTAACCAGTGGCGATTACCAGAAGTACTACGAACAGATGTACGGCAATAGATAACGATAATGGCAGACAAGCATGCTATAGATACGGTGGGAGCGGAACTTCATGCTTTCCTCATCCAATTGGGGAAGAAGCCCGATTGTGTCAGTCATAAGACAGCACATTACGTAGAACACATTCTTCACCTGTTGAGTGCGGACGATGAAGAAACCTTGCTTCATTTCTATGGTATCTTCGGTCATCGGCAAGAAACGTTGAAGTCGTTGGCCGATGAACGCAAGATATCGATGGAAGAATTGGCTGCACAGATAGCAAAACATTTACGTCAACTAGCCATTACGCCTGAGTGGCAGATGGTAAAGAATTTGATACACCCTCAATAACCTATACACAACGTCATGACAATGAAGAAGATTATGCTGCTAGGTTCAGGAGAACTGGGCAAAGAATTTACGATTGCGGCCAAGCGTGCCGGCCAGTATGTAATAGCATGTGATAAGTATGACAACGCTCCGGCTATGCAAGTAGCCGATGAACGCGAAGTTTTTAGCATGCTAGAGGGTGATGCTTTGGCTGCCATGGTAGCTAAACACCGTCCTGATATCATCGTTCCTGAGATAGAAGCTATCCGTACCGAGCGACTTTTCGACTTCGAAAAGCAAGGCATACAGGTCGTTCCGAGTGCCCGTGCCGTCAATTATACGATGAATCGTAAGGCTATTCGCGACCTTGCAGCTAAGGAGTTGGGCATTCGTACAGCCAAGTATTTCTATGCAAAGACCTACGATGAGTTCAAACAGGCAGCCGACGAGATAGGTTTCCCTTGCGTTGTGAAGCCGTTGATGTCGTCGAGTGGGCATGGTCAAAGTATTGTTCGTGGCGACGAAGAACTCGATGCTGCTTTCCACAATGCGATGGAAGGGAGTCGAGGGGATGTAAAAGAAATCATCATAGAGGAATTCATACACTTTGAAAGTGAATTTACGTTGCTCACTGTAACGCAAAAAAGTGGTCCCACATTGTTCTGTCCGCCTATTGGACATGTGCAGCAAGGTGGCGATTATCGCGAGAGTTGGCAGCCTTATGCCATTCCCGATGAGGCTTTGAAAGCCGCGGAAGAAATGGCCGACAAGGTGACTAAGGCGTTGACGGGAGCCGGTATATGGGGCGTAGAATTCTTCCTGACTAAGGACAAAGAGGTTATCTTCTCTGAATTATCGCCCCGTCCGCACGATACCGGTATGGTAACATTGGGGCATACCACCAATTTGAGCGAGTTTGAATTGCACTTCCGTGCCGTTATGGGACTTCCTATTGCCGGCATACACTTGGAACATTACGGTTGTTCGGCCGTGGTTTTGGCGAAAGAAGAAGCCGATCATGCACCGGAATTTAATCTAGTTGAAGCGTTGAAAGAAGACCATACACGTATTCGTATCTTCGGAAAGCCCGACCAGCACGTAGGCCGTCGCATGGGTGTGGTGCTTTGTTATGGCGAGATAGGGTGCGATATGGATGCCCTACGTGACAAGGCTAAGCGATTGGCAGCAACTGTATTATAAACATCATGGAGCTAGGTAAACTCATTCATTTACAAAAAATCAGAGACCTTCGGGGCAATCTTACTGTGGCACAAAAGGGCGAAAACCTCCCTTTTGTGCCACAGCGTGTTTATTGGGTTTACGATATTCCGAGTGGCGGCTGCCGTGGTGGGCATGCCCACAAGCTGTGTCTAGAATTAATAGTAGCCGTGAGTGGCTCGTTCGAAGTGGTGCTTGACAATGGGAAAGAGCAGAAAACATATTTCTTGAACAATCCCAATCAGGGCTTATTGGTCGATACCGGCGTTTGGCGTACGCTCGAAAAGTTTTCTTCAGGAGCCGTATGCTTGGTGCTGGCTTCTGAACCTTTCGAGGAGTCCGACTATATTCGGGAGTACAACGAATATATCAATTACATGGAATGTTTGAAATAAAGCGATATAGTCCGGATATGAAAGAGGCTTGGGATGGCTTTGTCAAGACATCCCGGCAGGGCACTTTCTTGTTTGAGCGCGACTATATGGATTATCATTGCGACCGTTTTTCCGACTTCTCTTTGATGATTTATGTAAAGAACAAGCTCTTTGCCGTGTTACCGGCTAATCGCGATGGTGACATGCTTTATTCTCATCAGGGACTTACTTATGGCGGTTTGCTCACCCAATGGCAAGCTACTGCCGAGACAGTGTGTGAGATTTTCCAATGTATCAACGACTTTTTGAAGTGCGAAGATATTCATCGGGTGGTCTATAAAGCCATTCCGTGGATTTACCACCGGCTACCTTCCGAGGAAGATTTATACGCACTTGTCCATGTCTGTAAAGCACGGTTGATGGCACGCGATATAGCCAGTACCATCGTATCTTCTACGAATTTGAAATTTACAGAACTGCGCCGACGAGGCAGTCGCAAAGCTTTGCAACATCAGGTAACGATAGAAGAAACCACAGACTTGGCTTCCTTTTGGGATGTACTTAATGCCAATTTGCAATCAAAGTATCATGCGACATCGGTACACACGTTGGCAGAAATACGCCGACTTAAAGATTTCTTCCCTCGAAATATTCGTGCTTTCGTGGCCAAATTAGGCGATGAAACACTTGGAGGTGTCCTTGTTTATGTGTCAAATCAAGTCGTTCATTGTCAGTATATATCAGCCTCACCAAGCGGTAAGGCTTTAGGAGCATTGGACTTACTTTTCGATACACTCATTCATCATACATTCAAAGACGTACCATATTTTGATTTTGGAAAATCAACAGAGCAACTTGGCAGTTATCTGAATACTAAACTAATCTTTCAGAAAGAAGGTTTTGGTGGTCGAGGCGTTTGTTATGACTGGTATGAGTGGCAACTTTAAATACGCGGCAGTATGATACCATTTCTTCAATATAAAGATGTGAATGCGCCTTACGAGGCGGAAATTCGACATGCTATCAACTGCGTGATAGAGAGTGGATGGTATTTGCAAGGTACAGCTACGCGGCGGTTTGAAGAGGAATATGCCGAATACATCGGTAGTCGACACTGTATTGGGTGTGGCAATGGGCTGGATGCGCTTACGCTTATATTCCGTGCTTATATCGAATTGGGATTATTACGCGAGGGTGATGAGGTCATAGTGCCCGCTAATACTTATATTGCTTCAATTTTATCTATAACACGCTGCAGGTTGAAACCAGTTTTGGTAGAACCGAATATAGAGACTTTGCAGATAGACGAGCAAGCTATTGAACGATCTATTACCTCTCATACGCGAGCTATTCTTATCGTACATTTGTATGGACGATGCGCTTATACTGCCCGGATAGCCGAACTTTGTCGGCAACACCACCTATTATTAATAGAAGACAATGCGCAGGCTCACGGGTGTACATGGCATGGTAAGAAGACGGGTTCGCTGGGTGATGCAGCTGCACACAGCTTTTATCCCGGCAAAAATCTAGGCGCCTTGGGTGATGCCGGGGCTGTTACGACCGATAACCAAGCCTTGGCTGACTGTATTCGGGCATTGGGTAACTATGGTAGCAATCGCAAATATGTATTTGAATATCAAGGCGTGAACAGCCGAATGGATGAGATTCAGGCTGCCGTTCTGTCGGTAAAACTGAAGTATTTGGATGAAACGAATGCGCGTCGCAAGGCAATTGCCCACTTTTACGAGACCCATATCAATCATTTAAGGATTCATATTCCGCGTATATCAGCAGATAATGTGTACCATCTTTTCCCTATATTATGCGAAGGGCGTAATGTGGTACAGGCATATTTGCAGGCACATGGCATTGGAACTATGATTCATTATCCCATTCCACCGCACAGGCAGAAGTGTTATGTAGATTGGAATCAACTTGATTTCCCCATTACCGAGCAGATTCATCGACAAGAATTGAGCTTGCCCCTTCATCCCGCTTTAAGTGATGAAGAGGTGGAAGAGGTGGTTCAAGTGATAAATTCCGCTCCTAAATAATGAAATAAGAGACTAGAAGAAATATAAGAATTTTGAAATCTTAAGAGGTATATTAAAAAGATATAGAGTGTTTTTTGTAGATGTATATATACGATTATTACTGTCCGGTAAACCTTTTCCACATATAAAAGTTAAGGGCTAAAATCCGTATTTGGATTTCAGCCCTTTTTG
>NZ_JBWPWW010000022.1:0-33028 GCF_056590795.1 Prevotella sp. C0026C3
AAAAAGGGCTGAAATCCAAATACGGATTTTAGCCCTTAACTTTTATATGTGGAAAAGGTTTACCGGACAGTAATAATTAAATATAGACACGGGTAGTCTTATCAGATTGGAACTTTGACTCACAAACAAGCCGGAGACTATCTTCGCTTTCGCTCAACAGTCTCCGGCTATGAATGGGTAGCCCTCCGGGCTATTGTTACTACAATTTGATTCTACAAACGCAATTTCTATAATCCCTATTTATTCTTGAGTTTCTTCACGATTCCTTTGGAATACCAAGGATCATCCACCTCTTTCAATAACTGCGTCATGCGCTTAAACAACTTCTTATAAACAGCTTTATGCGCATTTACATCCAAATTATGCTGCTGATAAGGGTCGTTTTGGTCGTCGAAGAACAATGTTTGTTTCACTCTGTACTTCTTATCTATAAAGATAGCCAGCGTATATTGCGCCGTCTTGATGCCTCGTGCCGATGGGAAATAGTCTATTGTCTTGCCCGCAGCATCTTTCTCCCCATTCACATTTTGGATATAGAGAGCTGCATCCGGACGCTTAGCTTTCAAGTTCTCATGACTGAGCAGATCCGAATAATCGCGCCCTTGAACCGTTGATGGAATGTCTTTTCCAAGTCCGGCTAAACCCAATACTGTGGGCATAATATCTGGAGAAGACATCAACAATGGGTCTACACGTGGAGTGAGATGTCCCGGATAACGCACGATAAACGGAATATTCATCGCCTCTGTATACGGTGAATTCTTGGGGTCGTCGGTATTCTGACTACACATGGTCTCTCCGTGGTCTGATGAGAAGATGACAATAGTATTCTTATCAAGCCCAGCTTCCTTCAACGCATCGAGTATCATACCGAACGCACGGTCTACGCCCGACACCGAAGCAAAGTAATATGCTGCCGATTTTACCTTATCCATATGTAGATTTGCATTCGGTCGAATGAGCAAACTATCTATCGGTTTGTTGGCATAGAGTGCATAGTCTTCGGGCATACAGTCGTCCATTGAGCGATAAGGACTGTGAGGCGGGTTCATCGCAACCATCATAAAGAAAGGTTTCTTCGTGTCTCTTACATTGGCTTGATTGCGAATATAGGCTGCAGCCACCTTGGCTTCGTGTATCGGTGACCACTCATGTGGCTCATGTTTCACGCCTTTATTATCCCAATAATGGGGATTCTTATGCTGGTCAAACGTTCCGTAAGAATACCAATAGTTGAATCCGTGGCGGCGCTCTACGGGCGTAAAGGCATCCCACACAGGGTTCGCATCTTGTACATACTGGCCGGGACGATCTGGATCATTCCTCTCCGGACGATCGGTATGCAGCTTTCCGATATAGGCACAATCGTATCCATTGCTACTGAACACGTCGCCTATACAGGTCGTCGACTCGCGAATATAACTATTCGGACGGTCGGAATTGCAATTGAGCGATACACCACTGCGATTTGGGTACATGCCCGTTAAAAGACTACCACGGTGCGGACTACTCAAAGGGAAATTGCTTTGAGCCGATGTGAGTACCACCGATTCTCGCGCAAAACGGTCGATATGCGGTGTATGCGTGGGGTCGGCTTTGAAGTTAACATTGTCTCTAAAGCCTTCTTGCGACCAGAAGTTCAGCGCACAATTACGTAATTGGTCGGGAAATACATAGATTACATTGGGGCGATTGTCGGTCTGTGCGGCCGCACACAAGGTGTATGGTGCAAGCATCAGACCACATAATATTTTGTTTGTCTTATTCTTCATTGATAGGTTTATTTATTTAAAATCCATTCACAAGTATCAGATAGTTTTATCTTCTTATCTGCTCCAACAGCCTGAAGCGTATTTTGTCCATCTTGTAATGACACCTGGAACCGGCATACATTCATGGAATCAGGACGCTGTGTAGCCACTTTCTTGCCATTGAGCGACAATGTTACCACCTTGCAATTAGAGAAAACGAGAACCTCGGTTTGGCGATGAGTGCGCTCTTTGGCACGCTTTCCGGCTATATAAACCATTGGTTCGGGATTCCAATTCGCTTTATAGAAAAAGTAAGCATCTTTCTTCGTCTTGCGATCGTGGGTTACCAATCCTTTATCATTGATACCTATGCGGTCGCCTTCGGTACGATGTGCCGCTCCGAAGTCAAACATATTCCACACAAACGTACCCCATACAAATGGACGATGAGAGAGAATATCCCAGTTAGCCATGTGGTAATAAGTCTGCCAATTCTCCGGATGCCACATACTCGTAGGTATCGGTTGCTTCAACGAATCTTGCTGTTGACGGATGCTTGCACCTGCTCCATACTCACTAATACCGATACATAATTTCGGATAGGTGGCATGCATCTTGTCCAAATAAGTGGCTAGTGACTTAGGAGTTGAACCATACCAGCCATCATAACGATTCCACGACATGACATCGGTGATGAAATTCATGTCACCATCTTGATTGCTCGCACAGGTAGTAGGACGTGTATGGTCTTCTTGATGAGCCAAAATATTCAACTCTTTCACATACTCCACGGGGTTATCACCGAAATATTTCAACTCGTTGAACAGTCCCCATACAAAGATACTAGGATGATTATAGTTCTGTCGAATCAACTCACGCAACTGCTGTTTTCCGTTATCTCGAAAAGCTTTGGTATCTACAAAGCCCTTATCGGCATATCCTCCGGGACCTACAAAGGGTATCTCTGCCCATGCCAAAATGCCAGTCTTATCCATCATATCATAGGTATAAGTAGACTGTGGATAATGAGCTAAGCGCACAGCATTGACACCCATCTCGCGCATAAGAGCCACATCTTCTTCTATATGCTGAGGAGTCAAGGCATTGCCAACAACCGCTCTTTCCTGATGACGGCATACACCATGTAAAGGCAAATATCTGCCATTGAGGAAGAATCCTTGGTTAGCATCAAAATAATAACTGCGAATACCTAATGGTTGTTCTACTTCATCTATCTTTCGCTGACCATCCCATAGCGAAATATTAACCCGATACATAAATGGATTGGAGCAACCATTCCATAGTCGGGGCTTATTGATAGTAAAGGGAATATCGAGTGTTTGCAAGTCGGTTTTGGCTGCAATATCCACCGATTTTGTTTCCTTCAAAATCTCTTTCAAACCATCAGAGACGGTCAAGCGCACTTGAGCCTTGCTGATTTCAGCGCTTGAATTGGAGAGAACTACGCGTGCATTGACATGAGCCGAGGCTGCACTGACATGCTCTTGCTGGAGATATACACCCGGCGAGGCATGGTCTAGAGGCGAGATACAAGTCTTCTCGGTCAACAACAACGACACTCCACGATAGATACCACCATAGAAGTTGAAGTCGCCCACCAGTGGCATCACACTCAAATCTTCAGCATTGTTCACACGAACGAGGACTGTATTATCCTTTCCGTAGTCAACCTTATCGGTCAACTCGAAGATAAAGGCCGTATAACCACCGCGATGTTCGCCCAAGAACTTGCCATTAATAAAGACGTGAGCCACACTGTTTGCTCCTTCAAAACGGATGAACAAGCGCTTGCTACTCCACTCTTGAGGAATAAAAAACTTCTTGGTATAGTTGCCGATACCACGTTTATAGTCGGGCTTACCACTCAAAGCATCTGTGGCATTCCACGTATGTGGGAGATCAACCAATGTTCCACTCCCCTTTTGTACCTGATGAGAGAAGCGGAATTGCCACTTTTCGTTTAAGGATTGATAACTACGTTGCGCCTGCATCGGAACAGAATAGCACAACAATACACCAAACAATACAATGCTGCAAAGGCTCTGCAGGGCTGCTGCAAAGCCTTCGCTACGATGCTGCAAGGCCTTGGCAGCCATGCTGCCTCGGCTTTGCAATAAAGTTCTATCATCTATATTCATATCTTACCAATCGGGATTCTGCGTCAAAGCAGAGTTCTTTTCTCTCTCAGGTCCGGGAATAGGCCAGAGATAATCTCTCGATTTTACAGAACGGGTATAACGATATTTTCCTGTAATGTCGCTTTCTTTACGACCATCGAGTTCTTCAAGTGTCTTCCAACGCTTCATATCGCTGAAACTCAAACCTTCTCCAGCGAACTCAACGGCACGCTCATGACGAATACGCTTGAAGACTTCTTCCTTCGTAGTAGCTTTCAAATAGTCAGGACCACTATTGATTCCAGGCATCTTAACACTAGGACGATTACGTACTTCATTGATAAGTTTCACGGCCTCATCCTGCTGTCCGAGTTCATTCAGGCACTCAGCCTGCATCAACAAAACATCGGCATAACGAATCAATGGGAAGTTGATAGGTGTATGTTGACGGTTGTTGATAGCACCACCCATATTACCTTCGGGTACGAACTTACGCCAAAGATATGTCTCATAGTTCTGATTTGGACGGATATAACCATTACCGCTGTTAATACCGGTAGCTATGATAAATTCGCAATCTTCGGGTGCATTGGCATACCAACCAGCATAGCGCGTATAAGGTAAGATAACTGTTGCCATCATACGTGGATCACGCTGCTTATACATCTCAAGCAATTTATCCTTGGCTGCCGGGTATTTTACAACCTTACCATCCTTCAGAGTTGCGCGGAATGTAGCAATTTTCACCTTATTATCTTTCGTGATTCCGGGGAATAACTTCTCCATATCAAAAGGCTCACCAGTCTTATATTCGTACGAATCTACGAAATACGGAGAAACCATCACATTATTCCAGCAGCTTCCGAAGGTTTCACGAGAACCCATATAGAATGCCATCGGCATACCATGATCGGTACCAACTCCACCCATATTCTGAACTGCAAATATCATCTCAGAGCTTTCGTCACCACCCGGTTTGAACAATCCTGCATAGTCATCGTACAATGCATAGAGTTTACTATCGATGACTTTCTTGAAGTTTTCGGATGCTTTGGTATAGTCTTTTGCATAAAGATACACCTTACCCATCAAAGCAACAGCCGCATATTTAGTTGCGCGTCCCATGTCAGATTTGCCCCACTTCTCCGGTAAACCGTTTGAAGCTTCGGTTAAGTCATCCAATATAAACTTACGAACTTCGTCCATCGAGTTACGTGGCTTCTTCATATCGCTGTAGCTATCGGTAATAACGAGCGTCTCATCATAGATAGGCACTTCACCAAAGAAGTCCATCAAGGTGAAATAATACAATGCACGCATGAACTTAGCTTCCGCCTTATACTGCTTCTTCAAGTCGTCTGACATGTTAGCCTTGTCCACATTCTGCAACACATTGTTTGCTCTTGCAACACCTTCGTACAGATATGTCCACTTATTGAGAATCCAATTGTTGTTCACATCATACCTACCGGTTTGGAAATTCTGGTAAGCATACACACCATACCCCATAGATATACCACCCAAACCATCCATAGCAAAGTGCATTCCGAACGCATGGTCGTTTTGCATGTTGCTATATACGGCCATCATAGCCTCTTTTGTCTGCTCTTCATTCTGGTAGAATTGAGAAGCATTCATTTGGTCTGCCGGTACACGTCCGAGGTCATAGCATCCCGACAACGTTAGGATAAGGGGCAGACCTAGTATAATAGAATAAATCTTTTTCATGTTCTTAGAATTTATTAGAATGATAAGTTGATACCAAGTACAGCCTGCTTCATAGAAGGATAAGCCATTCCGCTGACTTCAGGATCGAATCCTCTGTAGTTGGTGAAAGTAAAGAAGTTCTCTAAACTGCCATAAAAGCGCAGACGTTCGAGACCGATCTTTCTGGTCAACTTCTGATTAATGGTATAACCCAACTGGATATTGCGAATCTTAACGAAGCTCTTATCCTCAAGGAAGAAGTCGCTTGTCTGGATATTACGACGGTCTTGGTACTCCAAAAGACGTGGGTATGTGGCATCAGTACGGCCTTCTGTCCAACGTCCCTTAACAACATCACTGTTCAACTGATAGCCGATACGTACACTAGGAGTATTGTAAGCATCGTGTTGCCAGAATACTTTTGCACCCATAGCTCCCTGAATCAAGGCAGAGAAATCGAATCCCTTCCAAGATGCATTCAAATTAAGACCGAAGAGGAACTTGGGATTTGGACCATCGCTGACGATTTCTTTATCTTGGTTATCGATAATTCCATCACCATTAACATCCTTATAAAGGAGGTCTCCCTTTTGGGGTGTACCGAATGCAGCAAACGGATTTTTCTTTTTACCATTTTCGTCTACCGGTGCATTATCTATCATCTGCTGTACCAACTTCATGTCTTCATCGGTCTGTAACAGACGGTCTACACGCAACAAATACTGTGAATTAATGCTGTGACCTTCCCAAATTAGGTTGGCACCGTTGATAGATTGACCACCTTTATCAGTACCCTTAAATTTATCAACATTGTTGGTGACATAGGTAAGGTTACCTGTGATACCGTATGTGAAATCATTAATATGGTCTTGCCAACCCAATGTTAACTCTAAACCCTTATTGGTAACGATGGCACTATTGGTCTTTGGAAGAGACGTAATACCATGTACGTTGGGTGCAGGTAGATTAATCAAGATGTCGGTTGTGCGCTTATTAAAGTAGTCAATAGTACCGGTAAGACGGTTATTGAAGAAACCAAAGTCCAAACCAATGTCGAATACCTTTGTCGTTTCCCATGTCAATAGCGGATTAGCAAGTGCCTTCATGGCCATACCGGTAACCATTGAATTACCTAATACATAGTTGTAACCACCGGCATTACTTGTATAAAGCGACTGAGAATCGTAGTTTCCGACAGCGTTATTACCCAAAGAACCGTATGAAACACGGAGCTTCAAGTTGCTCAAATAAGTGCTGGAAGCAGCTTCCATAAACTTTTCTTGATCAATACGCCATGCAGCAGAAGCTGAGGGGAAGTATCCCCAACGCTTGTTAGACTGGAATCGAGAAGAACCATCGGCACGAAGATTAAACTCAAAAAGATACTTATCTTGCCAGTTTAAATTCAAACGACTGAAGTAAGAGCGCATCGCCCACTCGGTCTTATTACCTCCGGCGCTGGCTTGACCGGTCGCTCCATCGAGTGCATCCATGCTCAAATCAATCAAATCTTGCTTTGAAACATTGAAGTGTTTACTTCTATATAGCTCTTGGCTGGCACCCAACATCACATTGAAAGACAGTTGGTTCTTGAACAACTTATTCTCATAACGCAACACAGCATCATTGAAATAGCGCTCTGTTTTACCGTCATAATTATAATAAGAATATCTAGACTTAGTGGTAGCAGTAACCTTTTCGGTTTGGAAATTCCAACTCTCTAACAATACAGGCTTGCGCGAAATTTCTTGGTCTACTAGCTCGTATGAATAGCTCAATGCAAGAGACAAGCCCGTCATCGGTTTCAAGGTAGCAGTGAAACGAGGGTGGAAATTATTCTTACGATTGTTTCCTGCCCACTTGAAAGCGCGTACCAAAGGGTTATTATTAGCACACTGAGCAGCGTCTTGCTCATTGTTCATGGCACCAAAACGACCATCAGGAGCACGGAAAACCATACCCGGTGTGGTGGCTGATGTATACTTAAAGACATTATCAATCTCATTATTACCCGGTTCCATATCCGATACATAACCGTTAATATGCATACCGATATTCAACCATTTAGTCACGTCGGCATCCAAGTTCAGACGTCCGCTGTACTTCTTAAAGCCCGCATTGTACATGACACCCGGATTATTCAGATAGCCAAATGAGCCATAGAAACGAATTTTCTCAGAACCTCCGGATACAGAAATGGCATGATTGGTAGAAGCAGCTGTCTTAAACGTCTCATCAATCCAGTTGGTATTAGGATACTTCAATGGATCCTTACCACCATCATTGCGCCAAGCATCAATCACGTCTTGGGTAAATGGTTCAGACTTTTTACTGTTCTTATAACCTTCATTGATGATTCCCATGTAGTCGGCATAGTTTGATACAGGGGTCAATGTCTTACGAATTGACTCAAAAGACACATAGCCATTGTAGTCAACAGTAAGTTTACCGCGCTTACCAGACTTCGTAGTAATAAGGATAACACCATTAGCTGCACGCGAACCATAGATGGCAGAAGAAGCTGCATCTTTCAATACTGATACCGATTCTATATCCTGTGGATTCACAGTATTGATACCGGCTTCGGTTCCATCAATAATAATAAGAGGTGCAGAACTATTCAACGTACCCTGACCACGAACCAAAATAGAAGCGTTGTCGTTACCCGGCTGGTTGTTGTTTGACATCACCGACACACCGGCAGCGACTCCGGCCAAAGCTTGAGAAACATTCGTGATAGGACGACTCTTAGCCATTTCGGCTACATTGACAGCAGAAACAGAACCTGTCATGTTCACTTTCTTCTGCGTACCATAACCTACTACCACTACCTCATTCAAGGTTTGACGGTCTTCTTCCAATACAATATTAATACTCTCACGTCCACCTACCTTCACTTCCTTGGTGAGATAGCCTACACTGGATACCACCAATACGGCATTAGGAGATGATACACGAATAGAGAATTTACCATCTAAATCAGAGATTACACCATTGGATGTTCCCTTTTCTAGAATTGTCGCCCCAATCATTGGGCCGGAAGCATCTGTCAAAGTTCCCTTAACCGTAACGGTCTTCTGCATAGGAGACTGAATAACAGCAGTATTGAAGGTGGGAATAGCCCCCCCTGCAAACATTGTAACAGACGGAAAGGCCATTACAGAACCAAGGCACAATCGTCGTAAAAATGAATTGGTCATGAATAAATCCATAGACTATAAATTATTTAGGTTAGTGTTATTTCATCGATAATTATGGTTGCAAATATATAAAATATGCAGAAAATGAAAGTCCAAAATCGTACAAACAATGTACAAAATCGTATTTTTCCTATTCATTATACGATAATTCCCAGCACGAAGAATAGCCGTCATCGTTGACAACCATAAGGAAACCAAACGACGAATCTTATGAATATCAAATAATTCTATAATAAGAAAAAGGCTGAAAGAGGACTGATAATTACATAATGGATTAATTATCATACTTGAACTGCGGAGAGAATAGGATTCGAACCTACGAAACCCTTTAGGGGTTTACACGCTTTCCAGGCGTGCCTCTTCAACCACTCGAGCACCTCTCCTTGTATTATAAAGCGGTGCAAAAGTATTACTTTTTTAGCGATTTCCGGCATATAACGAGCTAAAAAGTAGATAGTAACATCAGGTTTGAGAGTTTTTAACATAAATAAGTACTCTAATTCACACCTATAACTTATCACTTCTCACTCCTAACTCACCACTCTCCACCCAAGAACTCGTCTACTTGTTTACTCGTTAACTTATCTACTATCAAACTGCAGGGGCAAGGCAGTATTCCTGCCACAGCCAAACAGCGATACTGCATAGGCAGAACAGCAAGACTGCCGAGGCTCTGCACCAAAGCGTTAATAATGGTTAAGTTAGTCTATTCCATTTTCTTTATATCCCCATCTCTCATCTTTTTTACTAACTTTGCCTATTATTACTAGTTTAAAACATCAGCTAATGAAAAAGATTTTCACTGCCATCATGTTGTGTTTGTCACTAGGCATGCAAGCGCAAACCGTCGTAGAAAATGCTAAACAGCAACTAGAAGAAGCCAAAAAGGCTCAAAAAATAGCTAAACAAGCCATCAAAGAAGCTAAGAAAGCAGCTAAGCTGCAAAAGAAATTGGCTAAAATAAAAGCAGAAACAGGAGAGTCTACACCTACAAAAACAATACCGGCTACCCCATTAACACCGGCTCAAAAGACTGTAATACCGGCTACAAAAATAGAAAAACCAGTTACACAGCCAACCGATGAGGGCACAATGAAGAAAACTACCAGTGATGTCAAGAGAGGGTGGATAGTACCTACAGCTCCTACCAAAGCCGTAGATAAGAAGAAAGAAACAGCTGTTGCTGCACAGCAAGCAGAAGCACAAAGCTATCTGACAGGCGCAGTTCCTGAAGTAGATGGCAAGGTGGTGTTTGAGACAGAACTTGAAGCAAACGGTAAAAGTGCCAAGGAAATCTATCAATTGCTATACGAAAGAATGCAAGAATTGATGACAGAAGATGGCCAAATAGACAGTCGTATGGCTCTTGTCAATGAAGATGAGAATGTGATTGCAGGCAAATTCAAGGAATGGATGGTCTTCAGCAACAACTTCCTTTCGGTAGACAGAACCGAATTCAACTACATATTGGTTGCCAAATGCGAAGATGGACGCGCCCACATCTCAATGGAACGCATGAACTATTCGTATGAGGCCGACCGCCCGACAGGTTTCAAATCGTCGGCCGAAGACTTGATTACAGACAAGAAGTGTCTAAACAAGGCCGGTACAAAGCTTGTCAAACTGACCGGAAAGTTCAGAAGAGGCACCATAGACCGCAAGAATGAGATTTTCACAGTATTAGCAGGAGCATTAAGATAAAAAGAGACAAGTATGACACAGGATAATAAGGAACACACGACAGAAGAGCAAATAGCTGTCAGACCCAAGCATCGTATGGAGCGTATCGACACAAGAGATTCTCTATTCAAGTTGAGAAACATACTCAACATCTGCTTCATGGTACTAGCTATCATCGGTGTTTGCATGTATCTCTTCACGATGCAGAAAAACATTGCCATCATTGTCATGCTGGCAGGCGTAGTGATTAAGTTCATTGAGGTCGCATTACGAATGTTCCATAAATGAGAAAAATATTCATCACACTATGTCTATTGTGCGTCTCGGGAGTCGCACTAGCACAGTTTGACGACAACGAATTCAACCAAATAGACGCTAGTGGAAACATCAGTACGAGGAATAAGAAGAATCAGGCTGACAGTCTTGGCAGCCACAAAGAGATTCCCAAAGGCATCAAAGTGTGGACGGTGGATTCGCGCTTTGGAGACATGCAGTCTGCCAAGTTGGATACCCTCTCCCACATGTACATGAATACCAACTTCACGACGGGATTAAGAGGCGAATACAATACCACAGGAAATCTTGGCGCACCACGCATCCATCGGGTATTTATAGACCGTCCCGAAATAGGACAGTTTATCTTTACGGCCCCCTACGACTTCTTCGTGATACCCGTAGACAAATTCCAATTTACCAACACCTTGTCTCCTTTCACCAATCTAACTTACAATACAGGCGGTGGGAAAATCAATGGTGAGGATCATTTTACTGCAAAATTCGGAGTCAATGCGGGCAAGAAATTGGGAGTAGGATTCAATTTGGACTATCTCTATGGACGCGGTTTTTATGCCAATCAGAGTACATCGCACTTTGGTTATACCATGTATGGCAGCTATATAGCCGACCGTTATCAGGCTCACTTGCTCTTTTCGACCAACCATCAAAAGGTGGCCGAGAACGGTGGTATCACCAACGACAACTATATCAAGCACCCGGAGAGTTTCACCGATAACTACTCCACCGACGAGATACCGACCGCCCTGTCTAAAAACTGGAATCGAAACGACAACCAACATATATTCTTCTCGCAGCGATATAGCCTAGGATTCAACCGCAAGGTACCTATGAGCGAGGATGAAATCAAGGCACGCAAATTTGCTCTTGCATCGAAAAAAGAGCAAGAGCTAAGGAAAGCTAAAGAAAAAGAGGGACTTGCCGATGAACCTAAACGAAGAAGAAACGAAGAGGAAAAAGAACCCGTGACCTTTGCCGGACGACCAGACGACGCAAAGGTAATGGGCAATGAGCCTGTAAAAGAAGACCAAAACAGCGAGCGAATCAAGGTGAACGGACAACAACATGCAGACAGTTTGATAGCTGTAGCTAACAAGGCTAAAGAAGATACAACATGGTTGAAAAACGAATATGTGCCTGTAACGAGCTTCATCCATACCCTGCAATTCGACTATGCACGGCGCATCTATCAGGCCTATAATACACCGGAGAACTTCTACGCCAACACATACAAAGCCCAAGAGCGACTAGGGGGTGACTCCATCTACGATGCTACACGCCACTACGAGTTGAAGAACACATTCGCCATCTCGCTGTTAGAGGGATTCAACAAGTATGCCAAGGCAGGCTTGAAAGGTTTCTTGACAAGCGACATGCGCCACTTCACCCTACCCTCGGCCGAGGGTGTGGACACCTACAACGAGCATAATATCAGCGTGGGGGCACAGTTGAATAAGACCCAAGGGAAGATGTTGCACTACAATGCCGTGTTAGAGACGTGGTTGGCAGGTAAGGATGCAGGACAATTAAAGCTGGATGCCACGGCAGACCTGAACTTCAAATTTCTCGGAGATACGGTTCAACTCGCTGCATCGGGCTTCTTCCACCGCAACAACCCTACCTTCTATTATCGCCATTATCATGCCCGTCACTTCTGGTGGGACAACGATAACATGAGCAAGATACTGCATACAAGGTTACAAGGTGCGTTATCTATTAAAAAGACACGGACACTCTTGCGAGTATCTGCCGACAATCTGAAGAACTATACTTATTTCGCCCAAAGTTACACTGCAGGTGAAAATATGCGTACAGCCAATGCCGTGGCAGTGAAACAACACAGTGGTGCCATCAATGTATTAACAGCAGAACTGAGCCAAGATTTCACTTTCGGCCCGATAAATTGGGAGAGTGTCATCACATATCAGAAGTCGAGCAAAAGCGATGTACTCCCTCTCCCAACATTGAATGCTTATACCAACCTCTATCTGAGATTCAAGATAGCCCGTGTATTGAACTGTGACTTCGGAGCCGATGCCCGTTATTTCACTTCGTACTATGCTCCCGACTACAGTCCGGCACTTGGTCAATATGCCGTACAAACGAATACCAACACCACAGGCGAGGATAGCAGAGTGAAGATAGGCAACTACCCTATCGTAAACGTATATGCCAATTTCCACCTGAAACATACTCGATTCTTCGTGATGTACAGTCATGTAAACGCTGGAAGTGGTACGAGAAACTACTTCTTGACACCTCATCACCCACTGAACGGAAGCCTATTGAGATTCGGTGTTAGTTGGAACTTCTTCAATTAATCAATATACCGGAGTCAGTTTATCATGGAAGGACAGAACGGAATCAAGATAAATTCACTGAAAGCATGGATGTTGGCGTCGCGGCCAAAGACCTTGACGGGAGCAGCAGTTCCTATCATGGTGGCCATAGCTATGGCTGCTATGCACATGGAACAAGGGCTGTTCAGGACTGTACCTGCCATCCTTTGTCTGCTCTTCGCATTCACAATGCAAATCGATGCAAACTTCATCAACGATTATTTTGATTTTATCAGAGGTAATGACGATGATACCCGACTCGGTCCTCGAAGGGCTTGTGCGCAGGGATGGATAACACCTGAAGCCATGAAAAAGGGCTTAATCGTCACTACGCTCATAGCTTGTCTGATTGGATTACCTCTTATATGGTATGGCGGGATTGAGATGGTCGTCGTGGGATTGCTGTGTGTAGTCTTTTGTTTTCTATACACCACGAATCTTTCCTATATTGGTATGGGTGACATATTAGTACTTGTCTTTTTCGGCATCATACCGGTTTGCTGTACCTATTATCTGGTAACAACAGACATTACATGGCCAGTATTCATTGCCTCAATAGCCTGCGGACTTGTCATTGATACCCTGTTGCTCGTGAACAACTATCGCGATAGGAAGAACGACATGGCTGCCGGAAAGCACACATTGGTCACCATGATAGGTGAAAAGAATACCGAGTGGCTGTATTTGGCGTGTGGATGGGTAGCTGTAGCACTGAATATCATAGTACTATGGATGGTTGATGTCCATTTAGTAGCAATTGGTTTACCTGCTATTTACCTCATCATGCATACACGTACATGGCGCAAGATGGTAGAAATAAATCGTGGTAAGACCCTTAATCTCATTTTGGGACAAACGGCACGTAATATGTTTATATATGGTGTATTGACTTCCTTAAGTCTCCTATTATAATAATATGGTTATAGAAAACGTAGATTTGGAGTTGATGGAGTTTGTTGAGCAAAACATTCTCCCGCGCTATAATGAATTCGGAAGAAGTCATGGACTAGGTCATGTCAATCGGGTTATCAAAAATAGTTTGCTGCTTGCCAAAACCGTAGGAGCCAATATCAACATGTCGTATGCCATTGCTGCCTACCATGACTTGGGCATGAAGGGACCTCGCGCCATCCATCATATCACTGGAGGAAAGATACTTTTGGCCGATGCAAGACTCAAGAAATGGTTCTCACCGGAGCAAATCAAGATTATGAAAGAGGCCGTGGAAGACCACAGAGCAAGTGCCAGTCATGCACCACGAAGCATCTATGGCAAAATAGTAGCAGAGGCCGACCGCGATTTAGAACCCGATACAGTATTCACACGAGCTGTACAATTCGGACTGGAACAGCATCCGGAATTTGACAAGGAAGCACAATGGGAACGCTTCAAATCGCACATGCAGGAGAAGTACTCTGCCAGTGGGTACATCCATCTATGGATTAGGAATAGCCCGAACGAGAAGAATCTCAAGGAGATACGAGATATAATAGCCATTGAACCAGCTCTTAGAACGCAGTTCGACCGTATATACGACCAAGAGATTGCAGAGCAAAAACAAGCTTAACCCTCGTTTTTTGTTCTTCAATTTCAACGCTCAAAAAGTTTACAGGAAGTTTGGTCAATCTAAAAAAAAAGACTACTTTTGCACTCACATCTACACAGAGAGATGCAATCTGCATGTTGATGCCGATATGGCTCAGTTGGTAGAGCAATTCATTCGTAATGAATAGGTCCCCGGTTCGAGTCCGGGTATCGGCTCACAAGCGGTAATAGCTCAGTTGGTAGAGCGTTGGCTTCCCAAGCCAAAAGTCGCGAGTTCGAGTCTCGTTTACCGCTCTTCGTTGTTTATCAAGTAGTTACAAAGTTTTTGTAACAAGCAAAAATCCCTTGTTTTTATATATGTTTAAGCGCTGAAATGTCAAAATGAGGCATAATTATGCGTATTTATGTGGGCTGTAGTCTAAGATATAGTTTGGCTTTTTAGAACTTTATAGCAAGACTACTTTCAGCCACAGAAGCATGATGATCAAACTAAAAAAGGGACTCAGTTAATAAAACTGAGCCCCAAGAAGTAACTTTAACTTAATACATCACATATTAAAACCACTTACGTCTATAACAGGAGTACACCCACGGGAGTCTTGATTATTCCATGTGATAGTAATAGTCTTAGACTCCGACGGCATTAGATGAAAATAATTATCACTATAGATAACAGGTAGAATCTGTTCGCCATCATTTCCCTTAAGATTCAAGCGCACCATAAGTGCAGTGTTCTGCACCTTTAAGCCGATTTTTTGGCAAAAAACACGAGAAACATTTGCAGGTTAACGAAAAACGCATTACCTTTGCACTCGCTATTCAGAAATGCTCATTTCGCTGGATAGAGAATGCGCCCTTAGCTCAGTTGGTAGAGCAACTGACTCTTAATCAGTGGGTCTAGGGTTCGAGTCCCTAAGGGCGCACCACACAAAAGGCAGAGCAACGCGCCCTTAGCTCAGCTGGTAGAGCAACTGACTCTTAATCAGTGGGTCTAGGGTTCGAGTCCCTAAGGGCGCACAAGAGAGAAACATTTCGATGTTTCTCTTTTTTTATTCCCGTAAGTTTAATGTTTTTCCGAAGCGTATTTCTTCATCACACTGTAAGCATCATAGATACCTAGTTCACCGGCCTTGCTCAAATCAGCAAGCCCTTTCGACTTATTACCACTAAAGATATAAGTCAATCCACGATTGAAATAAGCTTCCGCAAGACTAGGATTCAGCGTAATGGCTTGTGTATATGTATCAATAGCATCATTATAATTACGCTGCATAGCATGTAGATTGGCAATGTCATAGATGACGAATGCATTTTTCTCTCCGGCCATTCCAGAAGCTCGTCGCAGGTCATCAAGCGACTTACCTAGAACAACTTTCAAATCATTCCCATTACTTTGAGCATAATTAGACATCATGGCTTGGCACACTCCACGCTGCCAATAGGCCAATACCGAGACCGAATCCATGGTCATATAATCGTTAATATCGTTCAAAGCTTCCGAAAAATTGTGCGTACTTGCGTGGGCTACAGCACGTTGAAAAAGCAAAGTGGCTACCTGATTGTAATTCTTGATATCAGAGATTCGCGTCGTCAAGCTATCAATAGCGACAAAATACCGACGCGACTGTTCCTGCGTCAACGCATTGGACTTGCAAGAAATATATACCGGCAAAGTTGGACGAATCGTTCGATTGAATGTCTCCACATCGCGATCAACCAATTGATAGCTGTTAATACCATTCTTATAAGGCATATAAGACAGCAAGAACATCGGCATATACTCTACTTCCACATTTCTATCTTGTACGTTTCCACGATATTCATTCTTATATTCCGGTGTCGTCACCTCATTGTCTTGAACCACCCATTGGTCGTACTTCTCAACGTCAATATCGCTCATTTTGCGTACTTGACGAAGTTTACTACGCGACCAACGTTGCTGGATACCCACGTGTTTATCCATCTGTCGCTTCAATACCCTAAACTCATCTAGTTCCGCTTTGGCCGTCATACCGAGTCTACGATAACAGTTGGCACGACTCGTCAAACCATTCCAAAAGTTTGGGAACTTCTCTATTACCCGCGAATAATCTCGAATAGCAGCCCGATAATCACCCGTTCGGTCCAATAGGATTGCACGATTATAAAGCGCCAATAAATTATCGGGCTCCAAACCAAGCACATAATTAAAATCTTCTATAGCACGGTTATCATCTCCCAATGTCTGTCTGAGCAATCCGCGGTTGTAATGTGCAATAAAATTATTACCATTCATGCTGATTGCACGGTCGTAATCATCCATTGCTTGACGCAATTTATTGAGATTGACGCGTGTCATTGCACGGTAAGTATAGTTGTTGACAACCTTCGGAGTATAATGAATAGCACTGGAGAAAGCCTTCTCTGCCGCAGCCCAATTCTTACGTTGAAGATTCAAGCGCCCCACGATAGACCACGAGTTGCCATCGTATGGATTCACCTTCAACGTCTTTTCCAACCACCGTGAAGCCGTAGCCGTGTCGTTGGCATTCAAATATGTTTCTGTCATCAAGCCATAAGCATTGGGCATACTAGGCCACCGTTTGATGACATATTTTAAATCTTCGCGTGCTTTCTCTACATCTTTACTTCTATAGCGAGCATAAGCACGATTAAACCAACTTCCTTTCTGATCGGGATTCAGCTTCAATGCCGCATCAAAATCGGCGATGGCATCTTGAAACTTATCTTGATTCATGCGGCTCTCCGCACGAAAATTGAATATCTGATAGATGTAGGGATTCAGTTTGACAGCCTCCGTAAAGTCACTTTCTGCCCCAGCATAATCACCCAAACACTCTTTGGCCACTCCCCGATAATACCAAGGCTGGTACAGATACGGTTTCCCCGAAAGAATATTGTTGCAATGCTGAATAGCAACCACATAGTCATGATAGTCCAATGCAATCTCTGCTGAGATTAAAAGTCTGTTCGTGTTGTACTGCGCTCGCATAGAAACGGTACACCACAAGAACAATATCAAGACTACAAGTTTTCTATTCTTCATCATCGCAAACTAAGAATTATCTTATTTGCGAGCTACCTTTACGCGATAACTGCAACTGAATTTGCCCTTGACAATGGACTTTAATTTACTACTGATAATCTGTTTACGGAATGGAGTCAGATGGTCTACAAACATTTTTCCATCCAAATGGTCAAACTCATGTTGCATGACACGAGCCAAATAACCATCTATCCATTCCTCATGCTCGGTAAAATCAGGATCCATCCACTTCACGCGAATGCGCGAATAACGTGGCACTCCCTCGTGAATACCGGGAATCGAGAGGCATCCCTCTTCCATCGTCACCTTCTTAGAAGTTTCGTCTATCTCCAAGATATGGGGATTGATGTAAGCATGACGGAAGTCTTTATATTCGGGTAAATCACCACTCAACACATCCAAATCAATCACCGCCAAGCGAATAGCTTTTCCTATCTGCGGTGCGGCAAGCCCTACACCTTCGCTAGCTGTAAGCGTTTCAAACATGTCGGCAATGAGTTTGTCAAGTTCAGGATAATCAGGTGTGATGTCTTCTGTCACTTTACGAAGCACACCCTGACCATAAGTATAAATGGGTAATATCACTTTCTCGTTCTAATTTATTTTTTGTTGTTTCTGTGTTTATTCGGCCTTATAGCCTACGGCTCGACATATAATCCTGCAAGATAATAGTCGCGCTGATTTCATCTACCAGTCCTTTGTTCTCCCTTCTGACTTTCTTCCCCACTCCACTTTCTATCAACACGCGATGAGCAAGCACCGATGTGAACCGTTCATCATAATAGTCGATGGGAATTTCGGGATGAGCATTGCGCCAACGATTGACAAATTGCTGCACACGCTGTAGGTTCTCGCTCGGCAATCCATTGGTTTGCATAGGCTTACCTATGACCAATTGCTCCACCGGCTCGCGTCCAATATACTGTTGGAGATAGTCGAATAGTTCAGACGTAGAAACAGTCGCCAATCCGTTAGCAATAAGTTTTAACGGATCGGTGACTGCAAGTCCTGTACGTTTCTTACCGTAATCTATAGCAAGTATACGTCCCACTCAGTATATGTATGGTTTACTTTTTAAAGAGCAACCATGCATCGGGATACTTACTACGCAAGTCGTCACGACTACGAACAGCATCACTCTTAGACGCAAAAGACGTTGCTACAACACGATACATACCGCGTTCGCTGTTAAACACGATAGATGGGGTATAACCTGCAGACTGCAATGTGCTCTGAAGTCCTTCAGCGTTAGCCTTCAAAGAGAAAGAACCAACTACCACACCGAATCCGTTAATAGCCGGGCCACTCACTACTGCATAGTTCTCACGGCGCACGGTAGCGTTATCAGCATTGTCTACAACCGTAGTTTGGGTTACAGGCTGCTGTGTTACTGGTGTCACTGTCGGAGTAGTTGTCTCTGGTTCGGTTGTTGTCTGTTCCTGTGCTTTAGCTCTTTCATAAGCTTTCTTATAAGCACTTTCACTCGATTTACAACTTGTAAAAGCCAATGCCACACATAGTCCGGCACATGCTACCATATACTTCTTCATATTTCTTATTGTTTAGACGATTAAACTTAATTGGTCGTTACTAATATTATCTTGCGAAATTACAAAATATCCAATGAATACAGGAGCCAACCCCGCATAAAGATTGTTAAATCGTTTGAATACAACCTATTTAACAAAAAATCACCTAGGATACCGGTTGCGTTCACAAAACATTTAGTATATTTGCCTAAGACTATTTTTATCGTTTAATTAAAAAACAAGCTTATGAAGACATTAGGTTATATCGGAGCTTTCCTTGGTGGCGCTATTGCCGGCGCAGCACTTGGCATTCTCATGGCTCCCGAAAAGGGAACAGACACTCGTAACAAGATTGCTGACACTGTAGAAGACTTCTGCCAGAAGCATAACATCAAACTCACACGTAAGGAAGTAGACGACTTGGTAGACGACATCAAGGACGCCAGCACCGTTACAGAATAAGGAGTACATGTTTTCTAACGACAGAAACATCGACAACATCGGGCAACTGGTAGAGGTTGTCAAGCATTACATCGGGCTTCAAAGCGAATACGTGAAGCTCGATGTAATAGATAAGATTGTGCGTTTGTTCACTGCTATCGCCATAGCGGCGACCTTTGCCCTGCTTCTTTTGTTGGCTCTCATCTACCTATCATTTGCACTTGCCTACGCATTGCAACCATTGCTGGGCAGTGTCGGTGCCTTCGGCTTGGTGGCAGGTGGCTATATCTTTATTCTTATTTTATTTGTGGCATTCAGAAAGGCATGGATAGAACGTCCACTTGTACGCTTCTTAGCAAGCCTTCTCATGTCTAAATAATTGCATTATGTATACCGACCAGCCAAACCAACCCATAGAAAGTTTCCGCTCACTCAGCGATATCAGATTGCGCAAAGAAGTGTTGCTCAGCGAGATTCAGCACGATGACAAACGCATCAAAACACTTTGGACCGACTTATTCCATGCGCCCAAAGATATGGTTTCATCCACTCCATCCAAACGTTTCTCCGGATTTATGAATACCGGAGCAGGACTTCTTGATGGCATCATACTAGGATGGAAACTCTATCAGAAGTTCAAAAAGAAATAAAGTTGATAGCAAGCAGTTTGTAGACACTTTGAATATAGACTGTTAACTATAAGACATAAAAAAAGGAGTACCGCTGTACTCCAACCTTGTTAACCTTAAATCTAATACTATGAAAAACACATTGCAAATGTACGAATTATTTAAACACGTGCAAACTATGTAAGGATAAAAACGCATTATTATAACAATTATTAACTTATTTGCGACATTTTACCTTCTTAACAAGGCTTTCAGAGCCTCTACAAGCTCCACTTTCATTTTACTGCCAAAGCCTTGCAAACTCGTTGTTCGGTCTATGCAGCATTACTGAAAAGGCCGAACAGCATTATTGTCCAGCCCCTGCAAGAAGTTGAGTTGATAAGTCTTTGAGTTTATAACCAATCAACTCATCCGACAAACAAAATATCTTTTGTCCGAAGCACAATCCTATTCACACCTGAATACCTTTAGACTCTCAGATAATAAGAATATAAAAGACAGATCTGAAAGACTTCCTTATATTCATACACGATAAATATAGAGTACGCTCAGACCTGCCTTTTATCTATTATACAAAAAAATATCGACGTAACAGCGACCAATAAGTCGCGATAACTATCGCCTTAAATCTAACAAAATTTGCACAATGCGCTCGGCACTACGGCCATCCCAGCGTTCAGGGATACCGGCTTTCTTCCACTGTCCATTCACCATCCCACTGACAGAGTTGCCTAATAACTCGGCATCTTCGCCCACCAACACATTCGTACCCACCTTGACAGTCTCGATATGTTCGGTATAACTATTGAGCGTGATACATGGTATTTGGCGGAAAGTAGCCTCTTCGGCCACGTTACCGGAATCGGTAATCACCCCTTTGGCGTGCTCCATGAGGTATCCGAACTCCAAATATGTCAACGGATTGATAATCTTAAACCCTTCAGCGTCGGCCGGCAAACAAGCCTCGACTACTTCGGCTGCAGCTCCACGTAACGGTGCAATAATGGGTAATGACTGTGCAGACTCTATTAAACGGGCCAACATAATTTTCAAATTGTCCTCATTAGCCATCAAAGCCTTGCGATTGAGCGTGAACATCAAGTATTCCCCATCTTTCAAATCATCTGAAACAGCAGGACGTTGCTCCTTTCCGTGGTTCAAACGTAGCGTATCCATCAAGATATTCCCAACCATATAAACTTGCGCATTGTCCGTACCGCCACGCGTAGCCATACTGCTACTACCTATCCCGGCAGTGAAAAGAAGATCGCTCAAGCCATCAATGACAAGCCGATTGATTTCTTTCGGCATATTGATATCAAACGAGCGAGTGCCCGCAACCAAATGAGCCAGACACACACCACGCTTCTTGGTGACAATAGCTGCTGCCATCGTGGAGGCCAAATCGTCTACAACGATGACAACATCTGTTGGAGTAGCATCCAAATACTTCTCGAATGCCGACATCACCTGACCGGTAAGTTCGTTCAGATTCTCACAGTCTACACCCAAATACATATCGGGACGTGCTATCTCTAAGTCATCAAACAGCGACGGCTCAAGCGTAGGGTCATCCTCGCTACCAGTATAAATTAATTTGAAATTAATATCCTTACCTTCTTTCGCTGCCCGCTGAATGGCATGGACAATAGGGGCTACCTTCATAAAATTGGGACGTGCACCGGCTACAATACAAATATTCATATCATAAAGTTGTTAAAACGATTCTTATATCATATTTATTCTTGATTGGCAAAGGTAACGATTTAATAGGGAATACAGCAGGAACAAAGGGAGAAGATTCACAGCCATATGTAAATAACCCTACCAACCATGCCCCAATATACACATTATTGAGTAACTTTGTAGACAATCATCGAAAACTAAGAATATAGAGACATGAAGAAAGCACTTATCAACATCGACTACACCAACGACTTTGTGGCTACCGACGGAAAACTCACTTGTGGCGAACCGGGACAGCAGATAGAAGCTGCCATCGTAGATATTACCAAGCAGTTTCACGATGAAGGCGAATTCGTTGTATTCGCTATCGACTTACACAAAACCAATGATGAGTTCCATCCGGAGAGCAAACTCTTCCCGCCCCATAACCTTGAAGGCACTGAGGGACGACAACTCTATGGGCAACTGGGCGACTATTACAAAACCATCAAGGCTGATAAAAACGTCTACTATCTCGACAAAACACGTTATTCGGCCTTTGCTCACACCGATTTAGCCCTACAACTGCGTGTGCGTGGCATTGAAGAGGTGCATCTAGTAGGTGTCTGTACCGACATCTGCGTGCTTCATACGGCTATGGATGCTTACAACCTTGGCTTTAAAATTGTTGTACATCAGGCTGCCGTAGCTAGTTTCAATCCACAAGGACATGCTTGGGCGCTCGGTCATTTCGAACACTCGCTCGGTGCAGAAGTGATTTAACGATACGTATATACACTAAAAAGCCGGAGCCAATATCCATTGTCTTCACCTGTAGAAGATGATAGACGGATATTGATTCCGGCTTTTGTTATGATTTAATGATAGCTTAGACTTATTCGCCTTTGAATAGTTCTTTGATGCCTCCTATGCTTCCCATCACGTTGGTTGCTTCATAAGGCAGGTATACAGTCTTTGCCTTATCGCCCGAAGCCAGTTCTTGCATCATGGCAATATACTTCTGAGCGAGCAGATAGTTGGCCGGATTGGTGCTCTTGCCCACGGCTTCCGTAATCTTCTCAATAGCCACCGCTTCGGCCTCAGCCTTACGGATTCGAGCCTGTGCTTCACCTTCGGCGCGAAGGATAGCCTGCTGTTTGTCGGCCTCAGCTCGGTTGATGGTAGCTGCTTTCTCACCCTCAGACTGCAATATCTGCGACTGCTTATCACCCTCGCTTGTAAGAATCATGGCACGCTTATTACGCTCTGCCTGCATCTGTTTCTCCATGGCTTGAAGTACACTTTCGGGCGGAATGATGTCTTGAAGTTCCACACGGTTCACCTTGATACCCCACTTATTGGTGGCATCATCGAGCACTGCACGCAACTTGGTGTTGATGGTGTCGCGACTGGTAAGCGTTTGGTCGAGTTCCAACTCACCAATGATGTTACGCAAAGTGGTCTGCGTAAGCTTCTCAATGGCATTGGGCAGATTGTTGATTTCATACACAGCCTTGAATGGATCAACGATTTGGAAATACAACAGAGCATTGATTTGCATCTGAATATTATCCTTGGTAATCACATTCTGCTTGGCAAAATCGTACACTTGCTCACGTAAATCAATGGTATTCGAATATCGATACATGCCACGCGTCATTGTTACGATAGTCTTCGATTGGTCTATGATTGGAATAATCACGTTGATTCCGGGTTTAAGCGTAGCATAGTAGCGTCCCAGACGTTCTATTATCATCGTCTCGCTCTGCGAAACTATGACCACAGCCATCTTGACAAAGATAAGCGCCAAGACGACAATAGCAATCAATACGATAGAGGTTAATGTCATAATTTGATAGATATTTAGTTTAAAATAAAAATTAGTCTACAGGTTCCACGGTTAGGATGATGCTGTCAAGCGACACCACTTTCACCCTACTTCCGACAGCAATGTCTTCAGATACAGTCGGTGCCACGGCTTTCCAATCATCACCATCAATCTTCACACGACCGGAAGCGTTGGCCACAATAGTTTCACTCACACGCCCCACACGTCCTATCAAAGCATCAGCATTACTCAATCGCTCGTCGCCACCTGCATGAATATAAGCTACCAAACGAGGTCTGATGAGCCAAATACTCATAACCGAAGCAACAGCCCAAATAGAAACTTGTGCCCAGAAAGGCACATCAAACAGGCTGACACCGCATGCTACGAATGCTCCTATGGCAAAGCAAGTGACGAAGAAGTCGCCCGAAGTAAGTTCAAGGATTAAACATACGAAGACAATAATTGTCCAAAAGAGCCAATAATGTTGTGTAAAGTATTCTATCATAGCTTATTTTGTGAATATAGGTTCGCGCCTGTAAAGATAAAGAAAAGATTTTTGACTACAAAAAAAATGGAGCTATAATCTCATGACTATAACTCCATTTATATATTTAATAGCTCCTGCTACAACATTCTAACGTCTCTTACTCTTGACGGTTGTCTTTCTTGAAGAAGTCTTTTTCGAAGATTTTGAGGTTGTAGAAGATCCGGATGTTGTTGCCTTGACAGCTGCTCCCGATGCTTGATAATACTTCAAAGCTTCAGGCATCTGCTGCTGTAAAGCTGCGATACGTTTGGCATCAGAGGGGTGATCGCTAAACATGTCGTTGTTATTACCATTACCTTGTGCCATGCGTTTCCAAAAAGGAATAGCTACTTCGGGATTATATCCAGCCATGGCAGCAAATATCAAGCCCATATGATCAGCCTCGGTCTCGTTGTCGCGAGAATACTTCAAGTTACGGAACGAGAAATATTGGCCGGCAACAGCAGAAGCAATACCCGACACATCGCCCAATCCGATAGCCGATAGTACGCTACCACCAATCTGTGTACCATACTGCTGACGCATCTTCTTAGACATTTGTTCGGCACTATGTTTGGCTACGGCGTGAGCTATCTCATGCCCTAGAACAATAGCCAAGCCTGCTTCGGTTTGTGTGTACGGGAGGAGTCCCTCGTAAACCACAATCTTACCACCGGGCATACAGAATGCATTGGCCACTTTATCTTGTACCAAATTAAACTCCCAAGCGAAATTCTGAATTTCTGAAGCCATACCATTGTTACGCAAATAAGTCTCTACGGCATTGGCCAAACGTTGTCCTACTCGCTTCACCATGGCAACATTGACAGCATCGGTAGACGTCTTAGCCGTTTTCATAAACTTGGTATACTCCTGTTTACTCAAACTTAAAACCTCGGCATCCGATACCATTAAGGAATGTTTACGCCCGGTAATTGGCACTGTTGATGTAGTTCCACAAGAAGCCATCAACATAGATGCCACTAAAGAGAGCAATAATAACTTGCAACTTTTCATCTTCTCTAATTTTTGAAATATCTATAAATACATGGCAAAGGTAAATAATTTCGCAATGATGAGGTCGTGAAGATGGTGGAAAATGCAGTTTTTTAACATTCACTTGAATATACTTGGAAATCGAAGAGAATTATCATATCTTTGTAGAACGCTGAACTGTAAGAAAACAAAAAAGGTATATTCCCTTTTTTAATGTGGGAATATACCTTATTATATAATACGTATATGTCTACTTATTCAGTAGCACGGAAACTCTCAAGACTGTCTGCATCGAAGTTATTGATGTAAGTCGCATGACCACAAACCTCTTCCTCAGCATGACGAACATATACGTTAGCACTCTTGGTAAAGAGTTCTGGAGCACGATTAGCATCGTCAATGATAAGCAATGACATGATGATATCAGCCGTCATATCGTACAAACGACGAGCTAAGAAGTCTTGTACCTCTTGATTATCGGCTGCTTTCACCCCCTCTAAAGCTTCCTCATAGAGAGCCACGAGTTTAGCTGTACGAGCTTGTAAAGGCTTGAAAGCATCAGAAACCTCTGTCTCTAACATCTCTTTCATGATGCCAAGATAAGTTCCATTGGTGATATAACGGATGGCAGCAACCACTTGTAGCTGCGTGGTACCTTCGTAGATAGAGAAGATACGAGCATCGCGGAACAAGCGTTGGCTCTTGTATTCCATGATAAAACCAGAACCACCATGGATACTGATAGCATCGTAAGCATTCTGATTGGAATATTCTGAGTTCATACCCTTAGCCAAAGGAGTAAACGCATCGGCCAAACGTGTGTACTTTTTCTGTTCCTGTCGCTCTTCTGGAGTGAGTTTACGATCGCGTGAAATATCGTCAAGAGCCTTGTAAATATCCACATAACGAGCCGTCTGATAAAGCAATGAACGACCGGCATCCAGCTTCGCCTTCATACGTGAAAGCATGTCATAGACAGCCGGAAATTCGATGATCTTCTTGCCAAACTGGGTACGATCTTTAGCATAAGCAAGTCCTTCGTTGTAAGCTTCCTGCTCTACGCCGACGCTCTGTGCTGCAATTCCAAGGCGAGCACCATTCATCAAGGCCATCACATACTTGATAAGTCCGAGACGAGTACTACCACATAGCTCTGCCTTAGCATTCTTATAAGTAAGCTCACAAGTAGGAGAACCGTGGATACCGAGTTTATGTTCGATGTGACGAACGTCTACTCCACCATCGCGTTTATCGTAAATAAACATAGAAAGTCCACGTCCGTCGTGTGTTCCTTCTTCCGAACGAGCCAATACCAAGTGGATATCTGAATCGCCATTGGTAATGAAACGCTTCACACCATTGAGCCTCCAACAGTTTTCTTTCTCGTCGAATGTAGCCTTCAACATTACACGTTGCAAGTCGGAACCGGCATCCGGTTCGGTCAAATCCATTGACATCGTCTCGCCGGCACAGATACGTGGGATGTATTTTTGGCATTGTTCTTCTGTTCCAAACTCATAAAGCGTGTCGATACAAGACTGTAAACTCCATATATTTTGGAATCCTGCATCAGCGGCAGAGATGATTTCAGAGAGCATAGAGAACACTACATTGGGCAGATTGAGTCCACCAAAGCGACGTGGCATGGATATTCCCCACAGTCCGGCCTTACGTGTTGCGTCCAAATTCTCGTATGTTTTGCTTGCATAAATCATGCGTCCATTCTCCAAGTGTGGCCCTTCAATATCCACATCTTCCGAGTTTGGCTCAATGATATTAGCCGCTACATCACCTGTAATATCCAAGATACGCTTGTAATTTTCAATCGCATCCTCATAATTTACGGGTGCATCTTCAAACTGTTCCTTCTCTACGAAGTTACGTTCCTTTAGTTCTACGATGCGTTTCATCAGAGGATGATTCAAGTGGAATCCTATCTCTGGATGGTCTGTATAATAGTTTGCCATGTTATTATCGTTTATGGTAGGTAACTGAAGTTATCTGAAGTTAAGCGCTACGCGCCGGAGTTAACAGACAATAGCTTATCTATGATTGAGCATCTTGCTCTTTTTGTAAAGCATGGTTTTCCACAATTCCCTTTACATAAGCATTGAGAAACTAACTTGTCTTTTCTATTTGGGTGTTCAATTCCAAATATTTATCCTCATTAATATATCCCAAATCGTGCGAAAGAATGATATAATAACGACACTCTTCCAAACTTCCTTGAGCTATATTCATAAACTTGAGCTTATCAGCTTTGGATAGTTTACGATAGTCTTCCGATATATTTGCTGCAATAGATACTGCTGCACGCTGGAATTGAGAGGTAAGTCCAAACTTCTCTTCATTTGGAAACATCTTTGTAACTCCATACACACGCAATACAAAATCGTGTGCTTCTCTCCAAGCAATAATATCGGTAAAACTATTCGCCATAAGACATTGGTCTGTTAACTTCCGTCGGTCAAAAGACCGACTAAATCCTAATAACTTCCGTTATCTCCTATTCTTTTATTATTTGCTATTCTGTTTATAATACTTAATGAGTTTCGGAACAACCTCTTCTACCGTACCATTGATGATATAATCGGCGATTTTGTTAATCGGAGCATCCGGATCATTATTAATAGAGATGATGATTCCGGCATCTTGCATACCTGCAATGTGCTGAATCTGACCTGAGATACCACAAGCAATATATACCTTTGGATGAACGGTAACGCCTGTTTGACCAATCTGACGGTCGTGGTCTACCCAACCGGCATCCACAGCTGCACGACTGGCACCAACTTCTCCATGAAGTTCTTTAGCCAACTGGAAAAGCTGTTCAAAGCCCTCTTTGCTGCCAACACCATAACCACCGGCTACTACAATAGCACTACCTTTCAAATTGTTTTGCGCTGCTTCCACATGGCGATCAATGACTTTTACCACGTAATCGGTCTCTGGTACATATTTAGCTACATCAGGATATACGACTTCGCCTTTTGCTTGTCCCTCATATATAGCCTTCTGCATTACACCAGAACGAACCGTTGCCATCTGAGGACGGTGGTCTGGATTCACGATAGTAGCCACGATGTTACCGCCAAAAGCCGGACGAATCTGATAAAGCATGTTCTCATAGTGCTTACCGGTCTTCTTATCATCGTAGTCACCAATCTCTAATTGTGTACAATCGGCGGTCAAGCCAGAGGTCAATGAAGAAGATACGCGGGGACCAAGGTCACGTCCTATCACCGTAGCACCCATCAAAGCGATTTGGGGTTGCTCCTCTTTAAACAGATTTACGAGTATATCTGTATGGGGAGCAGAGGTGTAAGGAAATAGTCTTTCTGCGTCGAATACAAACAATTTATCCACACCATAGGGCAGTATCTGATCTTCAACCTTGCCTTTGATGTCTGTTCCGGCAACAATAGCATGCAGGTCTACGCCCAGCTGATTAGCCAGTTTACGGCCCTTGGTCAGCAATTCTTGAGATACTTCAGCTACTTCTGTGCCTTCAATCTCACAATATACAAATACGTTATTCATAATGATCAAGTCTTTGAGCCTATGAGTTTATGAGTCTATGCCGTCCTACAAAGGTCGACAACTCAAAAACTCAATCACTTATCCTATAATCTTTTCGTTCAACAATTCCTTTATCAAACCTTCCACATCAGCATCGCTACCCGTCAGAGTCTGGCTTTCTTTTGCTTGGAACACAATATTCTGAACCGACTTTACCTTTGTAGGAGAGCCGCTCAAACCGCATTGTGAAACATCACCATCAACATCGGCTACCGACCATTGATTCAATGTCAGATAAGGACGTTCGGCATACAGCGCTGTCCAAGGTTCATTGCCTTTACGCTCCATAGGACATGTAGCATACTTATACTTCATGACCAATTTCGCATTACATGGGCGACAAGGAGCAGCACTTCCATTGACTGTCACGACAACTGGCAACGGAGCCTCCACTGTTTCCACACCTCCATCAATATGACGACGAATTGTTGCCTTACCATTCTCTACCTTTTGGATTTCTTCAGCATATGTCACCTGATTCAAACCCAACTTCTGAGCCACCTGAGGACCTACCTGTGCCGTATCACCATCAATGGCCTGACGACCACCAACTACGATATCTACACCACCAATCTTCTTGATAGCGGTAGCCAAAGCATAACTTGTGGCCAACGTATCAGCACCGGCGAATAGTCTATCGGTTAACAACCAACCCGTATCGGCACCACGATAAAGTCCTTGGCGGATAATCTCGCCTGCGCGAGGAGGACCCATTGTCAGTACACCTACAGTAGACCCCGGATACTGGTCCTTCAAACGAAGAGCCTGTTCCAGCGCATTTAGATCTTCAGGATTGAAGATTGCGGGCAAAGCAGCACGATTAACTGTTCCTTCAGCAGTCATCGCATCTTTGCCAACATTTCTTGTGTCTGGTACTTGTTTGGCAAGTACAACGATTTTCAAAGTCATAAATTTAATATATATATTGTTCGATTTTACGTCAACATGGTCGCAAAAGTACTTAAATTCTCACGTAATTCCAAATAAAAAACATGAAATCGAACGTATAAAACACGAATGTGAATCAATGTAAAAGAGCCTTTCTAGTTAAATAAGTACAATGCCCGAAACTTTATAACACGACTTGATAAAGATATTAATATTTTAGTTAAATTTGTAAGCGATAAGAAGATTTAGCGAACAAACTAATAATATGAAGATAGGTTTATTTATACCTTGTTACGTAGACGCACTGTACCCAGAAGCAGGAGTGGCTACCTATAAGTTGCTTACCCACTTAGGACTAGACGTAACATATCCTGTTAAGCAGACATGCTGTGGGCAACCTATGGCCAACGCAGGATTTGAAAACATGGCCAAACCATTGGCCATGAAGTTTGAAGACATGTTCAAAGCCTTTGACTATGTAGTAGCTCCGTCGGCCTCATGTGCAGCTTTTGTCAAAACATTCTATCCTCGTATCCTTGAAGGAGAGCATGAATGCGTCACCTCTACACGCATCAAAGACATCGTGGAATTTCTCCACGACATCATTCAGGTGAGGTCTTTGCCCAGCAAATTTCCACATGTTGTGAGTGTACACAACAGTTGTCATGGTGTACGAGAATTAGGACTGTCTTCTCCTTCCGAGAGAAACATCCCCCAATATAATAAAATTATAGACTTATTGAACCTTGTAGAAGGTATCACGGTGAAAGAGCCTGAACGCCCGGATGAGTGCTGTGGGTTCGGTGGAATGTTCGCCGTAGAAGAGCCTGCGGTCTCTACTCGCATGGGACGCGACAAGATTGCGCGTCACATAGCTACCGGAGCTGAATATATTACAGGCCCCGATAGCTCGTGCTTGATGCACATGCAAGGCATTGCCAAGCGCGAAAACAAGCCTATCAAATTCATTCATGTAGCAGAAATCTTAGCAGCAGGACTATGAGCACATTTCATTCTAAGAACGCCACATTATTTAATAAAGATGTGGAAAAGACCACATGGCACGACCAAACCTTTTGGTCAGTACGCGCCAAGAGAGACATCATGGCCAAGCAACTGCCCGAATGGGAGACTCTACGCGACCATGCCAGCGCTATCAAGAAGCATACCATCACTCATCTAGCCGACTATTTGGAAATGTTTTCCAAGAATTTGGAGACCCGAGGTGTCATCGTGCATTGGGCCAAAGATGCCGAAGAGTTCAACAAGACGGTACTTGATATTCTCGAAAGTCACAAAGTGAAGAAGATGGTGAAATCGAAATCCATGCTCACCGAAGAGTGCGGAATGAACGATTATCTCATGAGTCGCGGCATAGACGTTGTGGAAACCGACCTTGGAGAGCGCATCATCCAACTGCTCCATCAAGGTCCCAGCCACATCGTGATGCCTGCTATTCACTTAAAACGAGAAGAGGTTGGGCGCATGTTTGAGGAAAAAGGTATCAGCAAAGAGATTGGAAATTACGACCCTACCTACTTGACACGCTGCGCACGCTATCACCTTCGTGAGGAGTTTATGGGAGCAGAAGCCGGCATGACAGGCTGTAACTTCGGTGTGGCAAGCACGGGGGATTGTGTGGTTTGCACCAATGAGGGAAATGCCGACATGACCACTTCGATGCCAAAGTTGCACATCGTGTCAATGGGTATAGAGAAATTGGTACCCGACTACGACTCATTGGCCGTATTCCAGCGCCTGCTCTGTCGTTGCGGAACAGGTCAACCTACCACCACCTACACCTCTCATTTCCGCCAAGCACGTCCGGATGCCGAGATGCACGTGATTCTTGTAGACAACGGTCGTAGCAATATGCTCGCCGATGACGACCACTGGAGAAGCATGAAATGCATTCGTTGTGGTGCTTGTATGAACACTTGTCCGGTCTATCGTCGGTCGGGTGGATATAGCTACACATACTTTATTCCCGGCCCAATCGGCGTAAACTTAGGTATGTTGAAAGATCCACAGAAGTACAGCGACAACGTCAGTGCATGCTCTTTATGCTTGAGTTGCGACAACGTATGCCCCACTCACGTCGATCCGGGAAGCCAAATCTATCTCTGGCGGCAACGGCTTGACAGTTACGGCAAAGCTGATCCGATGAAGAAGACCATGTCTATGGGGATGAAAATGCTATTCAATTCGCCCACCCTCTATACCACAGCTTTGAAGTTTGCACCACTTGCCAACTACGTACCAGAAGCTCTCACACATCTCCAAAGACTCAATCCGTGGGGCATCGGACATGCCAAACCGGAATTTGCCAAGAAGTCTTTCCACGAATTATGGAACGAGGGAAAAGTAAAATAATCCATTGTTGCGACTAAACGAACATAGAAATGAACAAGGAAGAATTATTTGCCAAATTACGCGCCAACACTAAGGAGCAGTTTGACATGCCCGATATGAACATCAACGGCATCCGCTATGAGGACACCGTCAAGCAATTTATTCAAACGACTATCACCTCCGGTGGAAAGATAGTGGAAGCCAAGAAGACCGACAACTTAAACGAAATCGTACGTCAGGCTTACCCCGAAGCGCAAGTATTTGCTAGCAATCTACCGGCCATTACCATTGCTCAAAAGAATCCTGATACCGCGGCTGAAGCCGCAGACCTTAATGGTACCGATGTCGGAATTATTCAAGGAGAGGTTGGGGTGGCTGAGAATGCCTGCGTATGGGTACCTCAAACTATGAAAGAGAAGTCTATCATGTTTATCTCAGAGAATCTGGTTATCCTGCTCGATCGCCAAAACATCGTCGATAACATGCACGATGCTTACAAGCGTATCAAGATGGATGAACGATATAACTTCGGTACTTTCATCAGCGGACCATCTAAAACGGCCGACATCGAACAGTCTCTTGTCATGGGTGCACAAGCAGCTCGCAGCGTAACGGTGGTCATCTTAGACTAAGCATCAATCAGTTGGGCACTGTTCAAGCATCTTGATTGATTTACTGCCAAGACGGTTCAATTTTGCTGCCAAGCTTCTACAGCATCACTGCCTAGCCCCAACAGCAATGTTGCCTCACTCTTGCAGTGAGGCTAGATAAAAAAAGACACGATAAAAGGCGATGGTTTCATCGCCTTTTATCGTATATTATTGCTGTCTGGTAAAACTTAAATAGCCTATAAATCCTTGCGGAATTGCCTTTATACAGGTAATTCCGCATT
>NZ_JBWPWW010000023.1:0-28119 GCF_056590795.1 Prevotella sp. C0026C3
ATTATCACCTATAAAGGTACAAATAATAAGCGAGATTACCAACTTTTTAAATGCTTTTTTTATCCCGAACTCGCGTAAAATCTAAAATGATATTATTGACGTTCATTCTACTATCTAATACACATGATATAACTTGTAGATTTTGTTAAACCAAGTTGTAGAGTATCTTAATCATTAAAGTTCTTCTCTATTTCATCTTCCCAGACATGGAAAAATGTTTTGCATTTGTTGAGTTTACTTCTTCATCATCAATCCAGTCGTCTACTCCAACTTCCATCCTCAGATCCTCACTTGGAGAAGTTGCAGCCAGTACAGGTTCGCCCATTTCAAAAATCGTAATTTTTGGTGCTATATATTTCTTCTTTATCTGATTATTTATTTCTATTTTTTTTGTTTCCATCTTTTTACATTTTAAGAATTAAAATTTAAATACAGGACGTATAAAACAGCCTCCCAGTGCAGTTCGGTGCCATTGTAAGTATTGCTTACCCTTAATATCATATAACCACAAAAATGATGAGTTTGAATTCTCGGAAACATTAATCCAATAACGGGATGGTTGCCAATCGTAATACGGTGGTAGGTATCCTATAAAACAATCATGATAAACCTCGTCTTCACCATACCGTTCTGTTGATTCCATAAAATCATTAAGTCTTCCATAGTCCCACGGTTGGGTTGTATAATGTGGTTTATTACTATATTTAGTACCGCCAAAAGCATCAAATATTAAATCAAAATCTTTGAATCTTGGCACATACCACTGGGCCCAAGATGGCGCTACTTTCTGATATTCAGAAAGGTATGTGTCTACTTTCTCCAATTCCTCTATTAAAAACAAGTTGGTTCTGTCCGGGCTTTTTAGATTCCGCAAAGATATGGCAAGCCCATGTTTGCTATAAGGTGCAGGGCCGTTACCATTATCACTTATATATGCAATCATGGCAACAGGTTTCTCACCTGCATTGTCTGCTTCTTCACAAGTGGAGTAAATATTGCCAGCATCGGATATTACCCAACCAAGTTTAGGCTCTTGGAGTGTTGTATCTTGGTCTGGGTAGCCAATAAAGTCATCCATAATGGTAATCGTGTATTTGTATCTTTTTCCTGCTTTCAAATCGGCTTTGAAAGGAAAATAAGTAACGCCATGACTATTGTAGTCGCCAACAACATATTGACCTGTGCTATGGTCATAAATTTTACATTTCACCCATACATAGGAATAAACGTTTTGTGCATCATTCTCACGAATAGCCTTATTAATGTCTGCAATTCTAACGCTTGACTTGGGATTCCACGGTTGATGATTCAACGGAACGAGAAAAATGTCTTTGCTGGCATTAAGATATGATTTATCTGCTTTTTCAAAGTTTTCTATATCAAATGAATATTCGCCAAGACCTAAATAATCCCTTGCCATGCGTGTTTGAACCGCCCCATTTCCCTGCATTGTAAACTCTGCTTCATGATACACCCCCTTTAAGCCGATTTGCTTGATGTCCATGATTTCAAGATTGTTTGACATATTGGAAATTCCAAACTTGATTTGTGAAAGGAGGTGATGGAATTGTAGTTTTACGGTACCATGATTTGCTTGTTTATATTCATCTGATTCGAAAGCCGCCATATAATCCTCGTTTCCCCCCGAATATACACCAAGGTTTACCTCGTGGTTGCTCCATACATCTATTTCCGGTCTGGTTCCAAAATCATTGGGAGAGTTGACCGCAACAAAATGCAGGGATTCATTTTCTAACCATCTCTTTCTCTTATTCTCGTCTTTATATGAGAATATGCCATTACCTTGATTGACTATTTCTACATTATCCATATATGGTTCTTCTTCTCCTGGGTCGTCAAGGAACGCATACACATAAAACTTTTTCAACTTCTTGACATAGTTTTGAGAGTCAAACGCTGTACGCGTATGAGTTTGATTGTTCTCTGCAACAGAAAAGTTGATAAAGTCAGAAGGAGATGCTACATTGGATGCAACTTGTTCTTCATCAGAACAAGATACCACCCCCAACAGGATAAAGACTAATAACACCACAGCAGGTGAATTTGATAATTTTCGTAATTTCATAAGTTTCTTTTTTTTTGCTATTGAATTGTCATAACGATTAAAGTTTGATTGAGTGAAAGGGAGTGATAGTTCTTCCTCATTCCTCTCTTCTTTGTAACATTTTATCTATCTCACCTCTAAGGAAAAGCAATCGACCATTAGCCTTGAGATAGGGGATTTTCCCTGCCCACACCCAGTTGTAGATGGTCTTTTGTTCCACTTTGAGTATCTTGGCCACATCTATGATATCCAAATATTCGGGTTGCAAGGGTGGATGGACAGACGTATCGACGGATTGTTCTTGCAGGACAAGCAGACGGTCGAGTTTGTCCTCGACATTCATGAGCTTATCGAACAGGCGTTTTTGCCAAGTATCTTCTGCATTATAGTTTATGTACGGCATAATTCTCCTTTTTGATAGTTGCCATTGATATCCTGTGCCAAGATATGTTGCTCTTTCATGTAGGCGATGTACTTCTTTGCGGTTCTATCCTTTATTTCCATTTCTCGCATCAGAACATCACAAAGTTCCTGATAGGTGAGCTTGAAAGAATTTCGGAAAGCTTCTCTTATAACGCCAACGAGTTCATCGGTCTTGCGCTTTTCCTTGTCCTCCTTGGACTTCTCACCACGATAGACGTGCATATCCTCCGCCTTATCCCAGCCGAAAAGCATCATCGGCACATCCAATGGGCTGCCGTCACGGACTTTCAGAGCCTTCACAACAGAGTATTCAGGATTATCATCTTTCTCTATGGAAAGAATTCCCGCCGCTTTGCGCTGCAACTCTGAGCCAATATGCCCACGGAGTTTGATGCCATTTGGCACGAAGTGCAGTACGCAGATGATGCAGGTGTTATAAATCCCTGCCAGACGGTAAAGCTCATCCACGATGGCAATGCTTTCTGTCTCATCGTTGGCGGAACGTATCAAGTCAGCTATGCCATCAATCACCACAAGGTGGATGCCTCCGTGCTTGTGATGGAACAAATCCATACTCTCACGAATAATCTTCAGTCTGTCCTTGCGTGATAGCGATGCCAGATAGAGAGAATGATAGAACTCTGGCACGGACTTGATACCAGCCCTGCGAAGCGTCTTCTCCAAGTTCTTATAGAGTTGTGCCTCGGACTGTTCCGTATCATAGTGAAGTACGGCTAGTCCTTCGGGATTGGCAGTTACTTCCAATCCCAAGGTTTGCTCTGCCTGTAATCGTTCTTTCCCAAGTGTGCCGGCAAGGATGGCGGCAATGTAGTTACTCTTGCCTGTTCCTTCTCCGCCTGTGATGCAAAACAGGTTGTCCTGCGTGCCAAGCGGAACATCATTGACAGCCACCACCGACTTTGAGGCATCGGGAGGATTATCGTAGTCGATTTCACAGGATTGCAATATCATCATCGTCTGTGCATACATATTAGTGAACATATCAGAAAGAAGCTCTTTCAAGCCATTTGCTCCATTGCCCAAGGCAAAGAAATCTGAAATGTCTTTCTCTTGTTTGATACCCTGCAATGGCAAGGTTAGACTCAAGACCTTATATTGGGCAAGCTCATCCGTTTGCCGTTTGGCTTCCCTTATGCCAGTCTCATCGGAGTCGTACAATATAATAACGTGTCTAAAGCGGAGCTGCAGCCCCTCAATGATATTCTCTGGTATTTGTGCCGTTTCGCTATTGAAGCAAATAGCGTTGAAACCATGAGCCGAAAGGGAAAGCACATCCTTCTCCCCACCCGTGATGAAAACCATATCCCCCTTGCTGGGCAGCTGTTCGAAGCCGAAGACATAATCGTCCACCTTCTCGCCGCCATAAAGGAAACGTAGCTTACTCTTTGGACGATAGATCTTCACGAATTTCTCCATGTAGTATGCGAATATTGGCTCACCGTGTGTGGAAACAAGCGTGAAAGGCTTACCCTGATTGGAGACAGCCTCATAGCGAACAAGCGACTTGACACGGAAACGCTGTAGCGTCTTGGCATCAATGCCGTATTGTCGCCAATAGTTTAGCTCCTCAACACCGAAGGACTGCTCGAAAAAGTTGTACCACTTTTTACCTTCCACCTTTTTGGACTGGTTAGGTGCTTGTACTAAGATTGGTTTGCGAGGTTTCATTATCACTGTGTGGGGATTACCGTATTCTTTCCTTTCAATGCAAATATTGAGCTGCAAGTCCCTGTTAATAGTTTCGAGCACCTTAACAAAGTCTTTTCTCACGTCCAGTCCGAGCATTGCTGCAGCAAACCAAAAGCAATCACCAGAGTAGGCTTCATTGCCAAAGTCCTTCATGCGGTAGTAGCCCGACTTATTATCGAGATAGATATTGCAGGATGCACGCCTGTCGTCATACCATGGATTGCGGAAGTTACGCTTGGGTACAAAGTTGATTGGCATGTAAAAGCAGAACACCTCCAGTCCTTTGTTGGTTCGGCTCAGTATTTCTTCTTTGACGTTCATAGCTCCTCAAATAAAGTTTGACCATCACCCATATATCCTTTAAGAACACCATCCTTGTAGGCGTTCAGACGTTGTAAGGCTTCCATGCGGCGAAAGCCCTTGAATGTAGCCCTGCCTGTCTTTACAGAAAGATAGAGTCCTTTGAATGGATAAACCACATGATTACTTGATACATACCGATAAGGAATAGAGTTAGCTTCCCGCCATCTGGCAAGTGAAGCTTTCGATATACCAAGCAGATGCAAGACATCTGCCGTACTCAATTCAATCTTCTCTTCTAATACAGAGTAGTCACGCTTTAGCTCTCTGATAAAGCAGGCTATCTGTCTGAACTCTTCGCGAAGAGTTTGAAGCTCATTCATTAGTGAGCGTGTTTCATGGCTTTCCATCTTCATTTAGCAGATTTTGGCAAAGTTCTACAATAGCTGACAGAAAGGGATTCATCAGGTTTTCTTTGTCGTGCCTTGTTAGATGCCCCTTGAACTCCTCCATAAAGTTCACTATCTTTATTCTCTCACTTGGCATAACCTTCATTAAAACCTTGATAAGTTCATCCTGTTCAATAGTTTCATATAGATTCTTCACATGGGCTTTTGGTTTGGTCATCGATTCTATTGTCCCCAATGGCAGATGAACAATTAGAACTTCTTTTCCCAAGCCTGCCGCACATTTCCGATATGTGTTGAGTCGGATGTCCTTTTCCATCTTGCAAGCCTTTAGGAAATTTGAATACTCGATGTTACTTGTATGAGCAGCCACTTTTGCATTGACGCATGAAAAAGCTAAAGTTTCAAGCGTTGGACAACCAATATACAGGTGTCCATTTTGTTCTGAATTGTTGTTTTTGCTAGCCATAATTTACTGATAAGTAATTGTTATGGCTGCAAAGTTCCTAATGAATGGAGGTTTTTATGGAATATCAAAATACCATTTTCTGGTAATATAATACCATTTTATATATTGAGTGTCAGCAGTATATCATACATGTCAAGGCTCTTCAGTGCACGGTGCAAGACCTATCTATATATAGGCTTGCACCGTGCACTGAAAAGTTGTAGCCATGAGCTTTCTAAAACATTTTCACTCAAATATTTGGAAGATGTATCATCTTTTTGTAACTTTGAACCCGAAAATAAGAAGTCTATGCGACCTCTGTGCGTTCTCTCAAAAATATCTGAAATGGCTACAGATTGGCTACAGTAAAAATTGAAGTTCGGCTAAAATTCTGAATATCAAGGACTGATATAGGTAAGTTCATTTACCACCAGCTCCACTCCAATTGAAGGCTGATAGTTGTCTTAGGACGATTGTCAGCCTTTTTGTTTGGCTTGTTTGTAGCTTTGGATTATCAGTAATTATCATCTCCCACAGGTGTGTATGCAGTGAAGCGTAATTAAAAATTTGGCCTACTGACTGACGTTAAATTTTGACGGGAAAGAGGATATTCTTAGTAGAGTAACCTAAAGAGAGAGGAAGCCTTGACCACATCTCAATATACCTATGCATTCCTCTCTCCATAGTATCATTAAATTCTGTTGTACAAAAAACAGTATTTATAATTTACTTCAGTTTTATATTTTTACATCATCCTCTGGAATAGGCAATTTGATATCTTCTTTTTTATATGGGAATGGAAGTGAAAACCTCAATATGAACTTAAGCTCTTTGTCATTTCCCGCTTGTTTAAGCGTCACCTCAATCTTAGTCAGTTTTTTAGGACATGTATTGGGGTTAGTCGTAAAAATAAAGTCTCCCCTAAGTGTGAGAGAATTATTATCCTCTGTGTATGTGTACGTCAACCAGCCTGGTATGGTCGTTGAACTTTCTCTTTTATTGTCATCGTATGTCCATTCGTATTTAGTGATTCCCCATGTTTGTCTCGCTTGAAATAAGTACTGACTATGTTTGGATTGGGGAAGATAAATGCCAGCAGCAAAACTTTGGAAACCTCTTATTTTAAAAACACCTGGAGTACCACTTTTTATTTTAGTATAATATGTCTTCGCTTTTTTTTTCTCTTCTTTTCCTTTAGCCTTAACCAATTGGCCTTCTTTCATTATCATATATGTTTTCCCAGTATATGAAATGTCTCCTGATACACATTTTCCGTCACTAGACTTATCTGCTGTGAAAACATACTCGAGGTCGTCATTGCACTTACTGTCCTCTATGATATAGTTAATCGGTTGGTTTGCTTTCCACTCCTTGCCATCAAGCTTAAGAGTAACTATTTTTTTCTTTCTGTTATCATGAAAATTAGGATATTGATTAGCCTTGTCATCCTCCTCGTTGGGGTTGGTGTCTTTTTCCAAATAAATGGTTGCCTTGGCGTTAGGACCGAGCTTCTGTGGTATCATGAGGAATGAGAAGTTGTCGTACTTACCTTCGCCGTCTTTGACACCTGTAACTTGCGTCATGTTTGGCACAGTAGTCCTTATGCCATTGCCGTCCACCTTTAAGAAGTAGTCCTTTTCTGGCTCTTTCACATCCCAAGTAAAGGTGTTGGTTGCCAAGTTGGCTTCGCACTCGCTCTTACCTGCCACGCCACTCAGCTTGATGCCTACGATTTTTAGTCCTGTAGTGCGTTTGTTGCCAAGCGTGAAGTTTACGGCGGTAAGCGCATGATACAACGTAATATCCACGGGGTCGCGGTCGCCCCCCTCAACAGGTGGTCCTAGCGCAATGTCTCTCTTACCTAACATCAAGTCCTTCTGCTTGCTCGCATCTGTTTCGGGCGTAAAAGTCACCTTGTAGGTGTCCCTTCCCGTTTTTACTATAGAGTTGTCGCCCTTAAGGAATGGATATGTACCCACCATCTGCACATACTTCTTTGCGTATTTCCATGCTGCAGCATTTTTTGCCACCACCTTTCCGCTCTTGGTGGTATGTCCATTGTCGATGAAGTTTGGGTCGTTACCCATGCTCGCAAATCCTTTATCATTGGTATAGCCCTGCACACCAAACTGATCATCGTTGGGTATGAACTTTATGGCATCGTACATCGTGCCACGCGTACCATGCTCGTTTGTGCTGAAATTGAGCGACACCTCACCACCGAGGGTTGTCTTCCCCTCTATGTTGCTCTCCATGTCCTGCGAGCAAGACATGGTCAGACATGCCATCATCCCCATGAGGAGAAAAGGCATGCGTGTGAATTTTATTAATGATTTTTCCATACGTCTCATCATTTTTTTTAATTTAATTTTAATACCGTTATATGGATTTAAGGTTGTTTGTTTAACCAGTCAAAATCTGCGTCACTAGGATCGGTGTTTGTCTCAGAGCTAGGTGTCTCAGAAGTTCCGCTTCCCCAATGATCTGTATCCATTTTCGCACCAGGCTTAGGGCCGCTTCCACTCATAAGCATAGGCACGTTGTCCAAGCTGATAATTGTACATTGTGGCGACATGTATGGCCTTAGTTTCTTCTTTTTCATAATTTCTTATCCGTTGTTATATTAATTATTTTTATATTAGTTATTATCAAAAATCAATGTACACGCAAAATGCATCTCGTAGTCATCTATGGACTTCGAGATGCACAGCTTCTCACAAATACATAACCAGTACGGTTTGTTAAATATCGTAGATAATCGGGGGGTAAGGAAGCTGAAAATATAAGTAGGGAGGCGTAGCAGCCTACTACACACAATGTTATGGATAAATACGCTAATAGAATCCAATATGTATTTATTATATTTAATCATTCCTTAATATAAAATCATATACTATGGTGAGGGACACACATTGCAGGATGCTCTCACATATTTACCAGCACTCTGCAGTTGTATCTGTTATAGTAGCACTTTACAACAGTGCACCGTACTATTTAAGCACCTTCTTGTCGTTAATGATGTACACACCCTTTCCCGGGTTTGTTACACGACGACCTGACAGGTCGTATCCCACATGTGAGGCGAGCTTACTTGTGGTTACTCTATCAATACCCGTCTTCAGGTTGTTGTATGCAGGCTTGTAATCCCAAGCCCTCCAACAGATTGTTCTCACTCTCAATCTTTATCACCTCACAGTAGGGTGGAATGTATGGTTTCTTCTTAACGATTTCTTTCATCTTAAGTTCCTGACATTCTTCAATATTGCCGTTAGTTACGGTTTCGTTGGCTACCGATATAAGCTTCTCATCAGTTTTTTCCATATGATATTTTCAATTTGATTATTCAGTTACATAATCTTTCTTCATCTCTATCAGCACTACATGATACAGATTGTTTTGAGTACTGTGCGCAAGACGCACGGCACTCATGGGAATGGCGACACTCCTCTCATGCCTTTCCTTACGATGAAAAAAGACGGACAGAGAGTAGTGTTCGACGTACTAATAAAAAGTGTTAAAAATTCGGGGGGGGGTAATAAAAGATGTTAACAAATATATGACATACAGCATTTTTTCGCACTCTATTGCAAAGGCGGAAGAAAGTGCTGGCAGGCAGAAGCGGCTGTTTGTCGGATATTTATTCATATACCGTGGAATTAGTTATTGCCTTCGTTTTGCTCCTTGATTATTCTATTTTGGAATATTGTAGTTCTATTTTAGAAGTCAGTGTGCAAATTTAGTCATTTTTCTCAAAATTCCAAGCAATTTCGGGAAAAATAATGAAAAATGCAGAATGGATTGCTCATACGCAGAGTCAACCAGCAAGTGCAAAATTATAAAATGTATTTGAAGAATTCACACTTTGGAGTAGAAAAGTTTAATTTTTCTCTCGGTCTTTCGTTCAATTTCTTTTGTATCGACATAATTCTCTTTTCTGTGTAATGTTCAAACGAATCCTTTTTCGGTATATATTGTAATATACACGATTTTGTACACGATTTTCCGGTATTTCGTGAAAACCCATGATATTGGAAATTTGTGTTTATCAATGAAATAATGAATTTTGAAATATTGTGAAACCATGTGGAATTGGCGCAAAAAGAGCCACCAGCTCCACTCCAATTGAAGGCTGATAGTTGTCTTAGGACGATTGTCTGCCTTTTTGTTTGGCTTGTTTGTAGCTTTGGATTATCAGTAATTATCATCTCCCACAGGTGTGTATGCAATGTTTGTCTTTTGATGATTGTGTTAGTTTTTATCTTCAATCTTTTGTCATTAAGAATTATAGTCATACCTTTGTTTACAATATGAATATGTGTAGGCAAATAGATTTAGACTCCGATGGTATTTAACTCCTTGCTCTTTTTAATGTTTTTCCCAGTAATATGTATGTTTTATTACGTATTACCATCCCGATTTCGCAATATATTCTTACTGTTAGCGAGTCTAGGCTTCTATCTATGTTTAAAGCCTATATTTGCTCTTTTCCTGTTGTGGGTGATGGGGACTACCTATGGCTTTGCCTTGCTTGCGGAGTCAAAGAGGCGCATGCCGACATGGGTGGGTATCTGTGTGTCTTTGCTCCCTTTGTTCTTCTTTAAGTATTATGATTTTGCTTGTAGCATTTTAGATGATTTATTTCTTGGCTTAGGGAGCGGAATAGAGTTACCGGGACTTAATTGGGCTATTCCTGTCGGTATTTCTTTTTATACGTTTCAAGCATTGGGATACCTCATAGATGTCTATAGTGGCAAGATAAAGGCGGAACACAATCTATTACATCATGCCCTTTTCGTCTGCTTTTTTCCGCAGATACTCTCTGGTCCTATCAGTCGATACAACGACTTGATGCCGCAAATTAAAAATCGAGGGAAGCGTTTTGACAGTGAATTGGCTACTAGTGGAATCGGTTTGATGGTATGGGGTATGTTCTTGAAGGTGGCAGTTGCCGATCGTTTCGGTATTTATGTAGATACTGTTTTTGGCCATCCCGATGGGTTCAGTGGGCTTACGTTAGTGTTTGCCACATTGTGTTATTCTATTCAGATATATACCGACTTTGCCGGATATTCACTTTTGGCTATAGGTTGCGCCAATGTTTTAGGCTTTAGAATCAATCAAAACTTTCAACGTCCTTATTTCTCTTTCGGTTTTGGTGAGTTTTGGCGACGGTGGCACATCACGTTGTCTTTCTGGCTAAGGGATTATATCTACATTCCTTTGGGAGGTAGTCGTACCGCTGCATGGAAGATTCGCAGGAATCTATTTATCACATTTCTTGTTAGTGGCTTGTGGCATGGGGCAGCTTATACCTATTTGTTGTGGGGATTGTTGCATGGTTTGTTGGTCGTTGTTGATAGAGAACTGCGTACATTCAAAGGCCGGTGTGGACGTACAGCTAAGGCTATAGGCATGGTCATCACCTTTGTTTTGGCCAGTTTGTTGTGGATACTCTTTCGCGTTCCTACGATAAAAGAAGCTCTTAATATCTTGATGCGCATGTTCACTGATACAAGGTTGACCATAGATATACCTGATAATCGCGATATGAAAGCCACTGTATTAACGATGTTTCTTATGTTTATGATAGTCGTAGTGAAAGATATACGCGATGAGTGGTGTCCCAATCTATTCTCTCATCCTAAATGGATATGGGTTTATAGTTGCGTGATAGGCATTCTGATTTTATTGTTTGGCGTGTTTGATGCAGGGCAATTCATTTATATCAGTTTTTAAACTAGATGGAGATATGAAGAAGTTTTTAATTAGCTTTATATTGACTGTGGCTTTCATTGTAGTTGCCGACCAAGCAATCGGATATATGCTCAAGCGCGGTTACGACTTTACGACATTTGGAGCTATCGGGAGAAAGAATGAGATTGTGAACTATGTAAAGAGCGATATTGTCATATTGGGTTCTTCACGTGCACTACATCACTATGTGCCTCCAATCATAAGCGATTCGACAGGGCTTTCGTGTTATAATTGTGGGTTAGGAGGACAGGGCATCATTTACCATTATGCGCTCTTACGCGCCATGTCACAACGCTATATTCCTAAGATGATTATCTATGAATTGACGCCTGAATACGACATCGAACCTTCTAATAATGCTCGTTTCCTGACTGAGATACGCACGCTGAGTCCGCATGGTTGTGCCGACTCAATACTCTCTGTGGTAGGCCATATGGAACGTATGAAGATGCTAAGTGGGATATATCCTTATAATTCTTTGCTATTCCACATCGTGGGCGACCGCTTACAGCACAAAGATTTGATCTCTCAAAATGGTTATATACCTATGAAAGGAAGTCTGAAAAAGGATGAAAACTATCAGCCGCGCGTGCTTGATTTCTCAAAAATAGATAGTGTCAAGGTCTCCTTTTTTGAGAAAATGCTGCGCGAATATTCCAAGAAGACCAAACTCATCGTGATGGTTTCTCCGATTTATGGCAGCAATGCACCGGCTTCATTCGACGTTATCGAGCGGCTATGTGCACGTTATGATGTCGCTTTCCATAATTGTAGTGGCGACCAAAGATTTACGCATGCTCCCTCGTTGTATTCAGATCACGTGCATTTCAACGACAGTGGGGCACGCCAATATACTGCAGGTGTGTGCAAATACTTTCGTCCTTGAAATGCTGCAAGGGCTAGGCAAAAATGCTGCCTCGGCCTTTCAGCATTGTTGAAGCGGCTGGGCAGTGATGTTGCCAAGCCGGTGCAGTCCGGTAATTGAAAAGCTGATGAGTAACTAAATAGACAAAAAATAAGCGCATCGTGGGTTAAACGATGCGCTTTCTTTATATCTTTACTTTCCTATCCAACGGGCTTTGTATATTTTAAAGCCGTACGAACGGAAGATGGTTTTACCGGTTTCGTCGATAAGATCGTCGGCCCACCACTCTTCTTTAGGACACAACATGATGATACCATGGCTGGAATTCGATACACTCTTGATGGCATAGAAGTTGGAGAACTCCTTTACTGAGTTATCGCGCAGATTGTATTTCCATACTTTCTGGTTTGTTGCTAACCACAACATGTCTTCTTCGCCTTCGATGGGGAATAGCTCGTGAGTACCAATCAATTTGCCGTCGGGTGAGTCTATGTCTTGCGTCACATGGTTTTTCAACAACGGTTTCTCTTTATCGCCATTGTAATCAAAGATGTGCATGGTGTGGGCTGCGGAATATAGTTTATTGCGTTTCTTGTCCCAATACACATTGTGGGCAGCCGGTAGGTCGTACTTAGCTACCATGGTTCCAAATCCTTTGATGGTGTCGGTGCGGAATGTAGCAAGGATTCCATCGGTAGATGAGGCCGTAACGATATTACCATCGGGTAATAGTTCGGCAGAGTGGGGGTTTACTCCGGCATAACCATAGAACAAAGTCTTCTTGTCGGCAATGCGAATGAGTGCTACACCGCCGCCCGATGCAGCCATCAAGATGCATGTGTTGTTGTAAACCGGTTTCACATCGCTAGGATTCGAGAACCATTTACGGTGTTCTTCGCTGACCTTGCCGATGGTTGCTGTCCATTTCCATACCACCTTTTTGGCATCTACATCGGCAATGACAATCGATGCATCGGCCTGATTGGTCATGACAATGGCTTTCTCCGGCATAACAAACTCGCCCTTTTTCGGGGTGTCGATAGCAGATTCTTTGCTGCAACCGCAGCTACAACTAAGGATGATAATCGCTATTAGACTTAATAGTGGATTATGTGTTTTAATCTTTTTCATGTTGATTGATTTGGTATGATGAGGTGACAACTGCGATGGCTGTCACCTCATTGTTGGTATATATTACTTTCCGTTGTACTCGAATGCACCCATGTCGATAGATGATCCTACGACACGTGGATTGCCCATAATATCGTATGGCAACTGTATATCGACCTTCTTACCTGCGTCGATGCACTTAGAGCCGGCTTTGAGGCGATAGTCTCCATTGACAACGGGGTTGACAAACTTAGGACCATTGTCGGCATCGTTATTCAGATTGAGTTCGAAGCAGTCGATGAAATTGATGTTCTTCTCCTTGATTCCGCTGTGTACGGCACAGTTAGTCATTGTAGCTTGCCCGGCAACGAATGCACGGTAGCCGGTTCCGGCAGTTCTCTTGATAGCCCAGATGACCGAGTTGAACCACTTGCAGCCACCACTTACGTAGTTGGTATTCCAACCGTCGGACATAGAACTAACCAGTGTGCAGTTGTAGAAGTTGGTGCCGTCTCCGCGTACGATGTAGTTCTTGGAGTGCAGATCGTGCAGGTAGCAGTTCACCATCTTGCACTTTTGCATGTAGAATATCTGTCTGCCATGACGCAAGTTGCGGAATTCGCAGTTACGGAATCCATGGTTCATGTAGATTTCAAAGCATCCGGTGTCGGTGTTACGATAGTTGTCGCAGTCGGCAAAGACGATACCGTCCATCCAGACCATGGCTCCCTTATTGTTCCATGCGGCCATGAATTTGCGCTCACCGCCGACAAATACCGGCTTATTCTTGAGGTCGCGAAGATGCAGCTTGTTCTCCGTCCCCTTGAAACCACCGTAAACGTTGACGTGTTTCCATGTCAGACTGGCCTTGAACTGATATGTTCCTGATGCCACCCATATCTCCATGTCGCCATTGTTGGAGGCTGCGCCCATGGCATCGTGGATGCTTCCAAAGGCACGTTCCCATGAAGTTCCGTCGCCATTACCGCCCGGCTTGACGTAGATTATTTGTCCAACGCCGCGCTGAGTAATAAAGATTGTGTCGGAGGCCTCGGTCTTACTGCCCTTGTTCTTGATAACAATGTAGCCGCTACGTTCCTGTCCTGTAGTGTTGGTCTCTACTTCGGTAGATACCAATACATTCTGTACGGACTTGCCATCTGCAGGCGGAGCCGATTTAATCTTAATCCACTTATCGCTGGCTACAGCGTCGTATTCTACGTTGAGAGTTACCGGAATGTCCAAGGAGTATTCGCCTTTCTTGATGACAAGATCCTTCTGTGCAGCCTCGAACGGGATGAACAGTATCTTGTCGGTAGGTTTCTGGATGATGGAAAGCTTGGCCGATTTCTTCTTATCCCTGTCATATATGACGACTTCCGACGTACGGTCTTTACCCGTTGGATTAGCTGTTGCCACCACTTTCAGGTGGGTCTTGTCGGCTTTGGTAAAGGTAAAGCCATCTTTTGAAGCCACTTCGGGCTGCCAGTCCAGATGAGTCTGCACCTCGACAAGCACCTCTCCACCTTGTTTATTGAAGTAGACAAGGCTCTGTGGGAGGGTAATGAGTGTGCCTCGTCCACGCTGAACGACCTTGATACGCTGGCTGTATTGATCCATCAACCGTACTTCAATATATCCTTCACGGTCGTCCATGGTAGGATTCTCTTCGCAAGAGAAGACGATAGAGTCGGCTTTCAGAGCCTGTCCGCGATAGCGAGTCAGGCTAATCCAGCCATCAGAAGCCTCGGCAAACCAAGGGTATGACGACTTCAACGGCATCACTAGACGTTCGCTCTGAGGTTCGGTCGTGACGCTCTCTTGTACGTCGAGACTGGGCTCTACTCGCTGTATATCATACTTCTCGCTGCAGGATGTAAAGACATAGAAGCATGTCATTGCACCCAATAGCATTGTTTGTATTAATCTATAGTTCTTCATAGCTTATCCTTTCTTAATGACTACTAAACCATTAAATACCGGTCGTTGTTCGCCGTTGGATGGTTTGTTCAACACATTGATGGTGCCTTTGCTGTCTTTAGCGGCAAAGGTAGACGATGCTCCGCCATCTAGATTTACAGCATTATGGCATCCCGCATATTTACAAATGCTGATGGCGTCTTCTACACGCATGCCTTTAGAGAAGTCGTCCTGCCCTCCATCGACTACAAAGAAATAACACTTCTTGTTGTCTTGTGATATGCCTACGAATGTGCGTGCATCGAATTTCATCGTCAAGTCGTTCACGGCCAGCAACTCGTTGGGTTCACCATCGGTTATCAAAGCATGGAAACCACCTACAGCTTCTTGTATATCGGCAGAATAACTCTTGAAGAAGCGTGGGTGAACAATGCGTATATCACCGTTCTTCAGTTTGATAATCATACCTTCATTGCCTGCGGTATACGTGTCTTTGATGACTTTTCCGTCTTTCACGAATACATTCATGGATTGGTAACCGTCTTTGCCCTTGCCGAAGAAATCACCATTGATACCTGCATATACCGTCTTGCCGGCTTTTTCTAATGCCTGCATTTGTTCGGTCAATGGTTGTAGTTTGGTAGGCAATTCTGCGTTGTCAGCACAGCTTGGGGTTAACGTTACGCCCTTGGTTAAGTCTATTTCGGCAATCAACATGTGCGTGTTGTATGTGCGGAATACCATTTTTACCTCGGTTACGCTGACACCGTCGGTCACGCTCCACATAGAGTCTTTCTCTACACTTTGCAATTCCGGAAGGTTGTCTGCAACGTTCTGCATGAGCACTGTCTTCGCACCTTTATGTGGAAGAGCCGTGTTGGTATCGTCTGATGAACTTGAACAGCCCACCGTGAACAGTGCCATGCAGCTCAATATTGAATATAATATTGTTGATTTCATTACTTTTAGTTTTAAAATCTGTCAATGTTACGTCTTTTATATCTTCACTCTTACCATCCCGGATTGTCGGGTAGAAGGTTCGGATTCAACGATGCTTCATTGATAGGAATGTTATACAGGTAATTCTTCTCAGTGAAAGTAGGCTTGTAGCTAACTCGAATAGCATACGGAGTGATGAATCCGTCGGCGTCGAATCCTACTTTCTCTTTAATCATCTGTATCTCTTTCGCTGTATAGAACTTGGGGTCCATTGGCATACCACGACGCTCTCGGTTCAACAAGTTGACGGCAGCATGCCAGCGACACAGGTCGTCCCATCGGGCATTCTCGGCAAATAACTCTATTCTGCGTTCGCGTCGAATCTCTCGAATCAAGTTCTTGTTGGCTCCAACGATGTCAGGATACTTAGCAACAAGGTCGGGATCTTCTGTCGGATGATCGGTTAATTTATGGGCAAAGCCTACTCTTTGACGCAATGCATTGATAGTCTTATCCAATTCAGGGTCTAATCCTAGTTCGGCACCTGCCTCTGCTCGTATCAACAAAACTTCGGCATAGCGCATTACGGGAGCATCGATAGAACCCTTGAAATGCTCGGTTCCTTCCCATTCGGATTCTTTATAGTACTTGCTAATGCAATAACCGGTTGCCGATGTACCATAGAACGGATGGGCATCGGTAGCATTTAACAGGCTGAAAATATTGGGAACTCCACCCTTTTTCTTGCCACCATCTTCCCTATATAGATATTGTGCGTGCTTGCTATCGGCGTCTGGAACACAGATTGTCTGCATTAATCGACCGTCACGATTGGTCATTTCTGCCAAATATCCCATCTTTGGGTTATGGCAACCACAAATAGAAATGGGCTTACCTGTCTTAGAACAGAGATATTCCTCGTAACAATCGCGGCTCATCCCCATATCGCTTAATGGATGGGAACGAGATATCATGTGTCCCATATTCACTGTTGGGTCGTATTCACGTGCTAAGATAATCTCCGGATTACCCTTATAATTATCTTGGATAAACAGATTGAAGTAGCACATATCGGGCCCACCTTCTGAATATAAAGAGTGCTTATATTCCGGTCTCATCAGTTCGCCGGCTGCATCGTAAGCCATTTTTAGCAATTTCTCATCACCTTCCATCTTACGATATCTGCGCCAAGTTCCCTCGTAGAGACATACTCTAGCCTTCAGCATGAGGGCAGCATCCTTGCTCACCTTGCTTACATCTGTAAGCATTGGGAGGTATTCGATGGCTCTATCCAAGCACATGATAATGGAATCGGTAACTAAAGTGCGTGAATCTCTCTTCTTATACAAGCCGGGATCTTTCTTGTCCAGCACCTTATCATACCATGGCACATCGCCAAAACGCTTCATCTTATTGAAATAGTCCCATGCTTTGAAGAAGTAAATCTCGCCTGCATAGTGCTTTTGCTCAATGGCATTGGCCGGTGTCTTCTTGTAGTTTGCCAAGAAAGCATTGCATCCTCGCACCGTACTCCAGTTCCAAGCACCGTCGCTTTGAGTCTTTACGTTCTTACCAAATGCTATCTGATTGGCGGCACCGGCCAAGATATTATCTGTCTGCATGTCGCCCCCGAACATTGGAGAGGTACTGTATGAACGTGGATCTCCATGTCCTACTATCAGTCGGGGGTAGTATGTATGACAGTATTGTTCCAATGCTACACCATTAGCTGTAGTCCAAAAGCGGTCTTCAGTAATGGTATCGCCCGGTTCAACGTCTAGATAATTACAGCTTGCAAGCAGTAAACCGGCACATGCTGTTAATAATATATGGTATCTTTTCATTGTTATCTAGTATTTAAAATGATTAGAATGAAACGTTAACACCAAACGAGAATTGGCGCATAAATGCATATTCTTTTCCCGAATTAGCTCCATTTCCAGTCAAACTCTCTACGATGTCGGGAGTCATGAAAGGTGGCATATATGTCTTCTCCCAAAGGTTATTACCGCTGATGTAGACTTTCAGTTGGTCTAAATGCAAGCGAGAAATCAATTGTTTAGGGAAGGTATAGCCTATTGATAAGCCTTTCAGTCGCAGATAAGCAGCATTCAACAAGTATTTAGATTGGCGTTGTGTGTTTCTGCTGTTCAGCGATTTTCTTGGATAATAAGCATCAGGATTCTCCGGACTCCATGTGTTATCAATATGGTACTGTGTGATATTACCATTGTAGATACCGCGTGGGAATCCCCAGAACTGGTCACTCTCTGTCCAAACATCGCGTTTACCTAAACCATCAAACATGATCCAGAAGTCGAAACCTTTCCAGTTTAGAGTTGCCTGAACATTGTAACGATAGCGTGGTGTATTGTTACCGATGATGGTACGGTCGCCCGGTTCAGCTAGCGTATTCTTACCAATATCGATGACTCCATCGTTATTTAAGTCGCGATAGCGAACGTCTCCCGGCTTCCAAGTGTGATAGATAAACTTCTGAACATAGTTCATGCGAGCGCCTTCATGCTCATCTCGCACATATCCATCGGTTACATATCCCCAATAGTCGCCCATCTTATAACCTTTGTAGTACATAGATAGCGAGCCGGTAGGATTATCAAACTTTGTAATCTCAGCTTGATAATCGGATAGGCCTACAGAGATAGAATAGCCCAACGGACTGTTAAATACGTTATTAATCTTGTCTCGCCATGCCAATTCTATTTCCCATCCTTTGGTACGTAGGTCGGCTATGTTCTCTTGACCGCCACTGGTACCCAATACAGCAGGCAGGGTGACGGAGCGAATCATGTCTTTCGTGTCGCGAACATAGTAGTCGAACTGACCTGTCAAACGCTGGTTGAATAATGCCCAGTCGACACCTATATTCTTACTGATGACCTTTTCCCATGTCACATTGTTAGGTACTGAAGGTGCAGACAGATATGTCAATGGGTCGCCGTTCATCATGTAGTTGCTCATGGTACCACCATTTAGGCTGGCGATGTATGAGAAGTATGAGCTGATAGCTTGGTTGCCAAGTACACCAATAGAACCTCTTAGCTTCAAGTTGTCAACAACTTTGCGTAGCGGAGCAAAGAATTTTTCTTCAGAGATGCGCCATCCTAAAGAGCCGGATGGTACAAATACGTGGCGTTTACCTTTTCTAAACTTAGACGAACCGTCGTAACGGCCATCTAATTGTACCAAGTATTTATCAGCATATTCGTAGTTGAAACGATAGAATAAACCTTGAACACGCCATCTAGTATCAGTCTCCCAGTTGCTTGCGTAGTTGATGGCAAGATGAGATATTGGTGTAGAGTTATCGAACAAGTCGGTCATCTTCAATGAGAAACCTTTATAATCTTTACCTTCTTGGTTGTAACCACCCATGATTTTGAAGTGGTTTTGCTTGTTCAGATTCCAATCGTACTCTGCCCAAATATTTAATGCTTGGTAGGTTTGCTCGCGATTTCCATTGGCTACATGGTTAGGAGATTCTGCCTTTAAAGACTCTGCACCTTCGGGCATCGTCTGATATACGGTCTTTCTATGTTCTTTAGTGCGACTAAAGTATTTATTGATAGAGTAATTACCCTTGATAGATAGCCCTTTCAATGGATGCAAATCGAAACGACCGGTGTACCACATATCATTGCCGGAGATAACTCTGCGGCCTGCATTAGCCATGTGTCCGATTACATTGAAGTTACCTCTACTGAGCGACATACCTGCAAACTCTCCATTAGGTAAGAAAACAGATAGGGTTGGGAACATTCTATATACTTCGTAATACCATGTTGCACCGTCGCCACCGTCTTTAAATGGTTCGTCGCTTTGGGTATAATTATACTTGGTAGAGAAACCGATATCCAACATTTTATTAATCTTGGTATCGAATGTAAACGTGAGATTATAACGCTTGTAGGTATCATTACCATAACGGAAAATACCGTTTTGGTCTTTGAAAGCCCCCGATAGATAATAGCGGCTGCGGTCGTTACCTCCCGAAACGCTCACGTTATGCTGTTGCATAAAGGCTGCGTTTTTATAGAATTCGTGTATCCAATCAGTGTTACCCACGTAAGCCCATCCCGGCTTATTAGGTGTATAGTTGGGACTTTGGATTCCTTCTGTATCGACAAGTATTGCCGGATTATGTTCTGGGTCGGCAATATGAGCATCCAATGCCTCTAAGAATCGGTCGGTGAAATAGTAATCTCCGGGCTGTTCGCTATCATATGCGTCGTTCCAAGCGCGAGCCCAAACGTCTGCTCTTGGCATCTTGGGGAGTCGAGCCGGTTTACTCCAAGCTAGGTTATTGCTATAACTTACCTTTACTTTTTGGTTGGCTTTACCTTGTTTCGTAGTGATAAGCATTACACCGAATGCAGCGCGTGCACCGTAAATGGCTGCTGAAGATGCATCTTTCAATACAGATACGCTCTCCACATCCTGTGGATTGAGCATAGAAATGTCGCCTTCTACACCATCAATCAGCACCAATGCCGAGCCACCATTCAATGATGTGTTACCACGAATGTTGATACCGGCACCTGCCGATGGCTGTCCGCTGTTAAATGTAATATTCAAGTTGGGGACAACTCCTTGCAAGCCTTGTGCGATATTGCCAATAGGACGGTTGTTCAAAACATCGCCCGAAATGGCAGCAACGGCACCTGTCATGGTCAACTTCTTTTGTTTACCATATCCTACAACCACGAGTTCGTCGAGCACTTTTGCGTTCTCTCTCAGCATAATGTCCAATGTCTTCCGTTGTCCCACTTTCATTTGCTGGCTGCTATAGCCTATATATGATACAGTGAGTGTGGCATTGTAGGCCACTTTAAGGCTAAATCTACCGTCGAGGTCGGTTACAGTAGCGCGGTTTGTACCATTCTCCTGTACGCTGGCTCCAATGATAGGTTCACCTTTCTCGTCGCTCACAACTCCATGTATTGTCCGTGTTTCATTGCTATTTTGTTGTGTGCTGTTCCTCTTTTGAGTTCTTTGGTTTGCTGTCTTGCGCGAAGTGAGCAAGATATTATTTCCCTCTATCACGTAGGTAATAGGTGTTCCATTAAACAATTGGTCGAGTACGGTGTTGACAGATTGTTTCTTGGTATCTACTTTTACGCGTCTGTTCAGATCTATTTCTGTTTCATTGTATACAAAGAGGTAGTCGGTTTGTCGTTCTATCTCTTTCAAAATTTGCTTGGTGTTGCTGTTGCTCAACCTGATAGTTACGCTATGTGCTTGTGCATAAGATTGCATAGCGAATGTAGGGTTGGTACCTAGAAACCAGATAAAGACACCGGCTTTCATCAATAATGCAACGCGTCGGTTTATCTTCATATTACATTTAGAAATCATGTTAATTTGGTATTAAAAAATTACTCATAGGTCTTTCCTAGTCAATCGTTGCCGATTGGTAGATAGATTGCTTGCCATCGTGGCTGCTGGGTGGTTAGTTGGATATAATCATAGGCACTAGTCTTTTTAGGTATTTGATAATATGATTAATGTATAATGATGGTCTTTGTGTCGTTGTTCTTGGTATAGGTGAAGTTGTTGTCTAATTGTAATACTCGTAGTACATGCTCTATGCCGTCTTTGGTTCTAAACTTTCCTGTGTACCGCTTGTTGGCTATACGCTTGTTTTTTACTATAATATTATAATCGAAGTAATTGTTTAGCAAGTGCATCACGTCGAGAAGTGCTTTGTTCTTGATAGCCAATACGCCTTCGCGCCACAAGAAATAATCTGCATTCTCTATGGTCTTCTGTATCAGCGTGTTGCCTATGAGTGTTGCCGTGGTATTAGGTGCCAAGGTTGTTCTAATGTGTTTGGCTTCGTTTATCAATTCTATTTTTCCATTGACCAACGATGTTTCCCATTCTTTCTCGTTCGTATAGGCACATACGTTGAACTCGGTTCCTAGCACTTGTATATCCATCTTTGAAGTGGAAACAACAAACGGACGCTCCTTTTGCTTGGCTACTTTGAAATAGGCTTCACCGTCTAGAGCCACTGCACGTTTTTTGCCGTCCATCACTGCATCAAAAGTCAGTTTGCTATTGGCATTCAACCAAACTTTACTACCATCGGGCAAGAGCATTTCAGTGCGCTGTCCTGTGGGGGAATATACTGTTACTAGTTGTCTTGTATCGTGTCGTTGCGATGCGACATACCATGTCAAAGCCGTACCCATCAATAGGAATACGGCTGCTGCAATGCGCCAAAGGTATCGCATCTTGACTCGGTGTGATGCTCCGGATGCACTATGTTCGTCGTTATTTTCACTCCATAATGCAGCATCATACACCCTGTGTAGGCGTATAAACTCCTGCTTGTTAGCCGGACTTTCGCCTATCCATTCTACTATAGTTTTGCGCTCTTCTTCGGTCAGAGAGCCTGTCATGTAGCGATATAACAGTTCTTGCTCCATATTATATATACGTAATTGGGGGATTACCTCCTAATAAGAAAATGAAAAAAAATAGATTTATGCGCCAAAGAGAAATAAGAATATGGGCAAATAGTTGCGCAAAGTCTTATGCAAAGCCTTTAAAGCTCTGGTAATATGATATTGTACGGCTTTCTCTGAAACACCCAACTTGTCGGCTATTTCCCTGTGTGTGAGTGCTTCATTTCTGCTCATTTCAAATACCAATCGTGTTTTCTCTGGCAGTGTTTCCAATGTATTTTTTGCTATGTCCAGTATCTCTTGTTTGAAAATGCCATCTGTGGTACAGCTCTCCAAAGCCTCTGTCTGATATTCCACTTCGCGATTCATCCAAACTTCTACGTCTTCTTTCATTTGCAATTCACGTTTCCTACAGCGCAGGTAATCCAGTGTACGGCTTTTTAATACACATAACAAATAGGCTGTAATTCCCTCTTTGCGATTCAAATCAATATTTTTCCACACGCTAATCATGGCTTCAGATACAATATCTTCTGTTGCCAAATCGTCGTGGATATACGATTTGACAAAGGCTATGGCTCGTTTATAATATTGTTTATAGATCGTATTAAACGTCAAGGGATGTGCTTGTATGTCATGGTGTACAGCTGAAGACATCTCAAAATGATCTGTTTTGTTTAAAGTTTGTTATTATGGGTTAGCGTTCCCAAAAGTAATATATTTTTCTAGCATCTCAAAATAAACACCGACTTTTTGAGTTTGTGCAGTGGAAAGAGTGGGGATGGGGATGTAAACTCCTCATCTCTCTTCCCTTTCTAGTCTACTTATTAACTTGTAAAGTTGTTAATTCCTTTTCTGCAACGCTGAAGCAGCATTGCTGCCTAGGCTCGCCAAGAATTCTGAAAAGGCCGGTCAGCGATGCTGCCTTGCCCCTGCAGTGATTTGAGTATTTAGATTTATGAACCTTTGGATTATTGTTCATGGAGATGAATAGCCTATTATCTGTTGCGAAATGGCTATAGCTGATAGTCGCAGTTGGAGTCTATGGGTATAATCTTTGCCCATCCTTAAAGAGTATTGGAGGCGTGGTTGAGAATGTTGTTTGTGCTCTAACAGGTAGCTAAGTATCCGTAGTCAGTCTGCGATACTTCGGAATAAGATGGTCGAATACAATTTGTTCCTAGGTTTTATGCTTTCTTATGTGTTTTTGCTCTTATGTTTGGAAATTGCGAGAGAACGCATTTGGGAATATAAAATAAGCGGACAAGTCTTCACAGACCTGCCCGCTAGGGTTGTTACTGTCACCTGAATGAGGTGGACAGTGTTTACGTTTACCTATAAATTAATAGTTAGGGTTTTGAACAAGAACGTTGTTGCTCTTGTCGATTTCGCCTTGTGGAAGATGGAGTAATCTCTTATAAAGGTGATATATACACCAATAATATCCGCGAAATGTTGGGAAGCGATCTTTGGACACCCTATCTAGGCAATCCATTGACTTTTAATGAACAGAATAAATCGGTTGCACGATATACTCAGGAAGTAAAGTCGGGATGGGATGTTGACTGTCTTTACGTAGTAGCTTTTGTTGGTATTGACCTTATAAGTGGGTGCTTGTAGGGACACGCATGCCGTGTCCGCAGACAATAATAGCTTTATTTAATCCATGAATAATTGTAAACTTTGCATGCGGACGCGATATGTCGCACCCCTACAGTACTGTAGAAATATCGATAAACAACGTCGTTTATCAAGGGAGACGGAAGGTTTTCCGTCTCTACTACAAGACTTATATCTTGCTTAAAATGTTCACGAATGTGTTGGGACGAATTGAGTTCGGCCATGTGGCAAAAGCATTTTCGCGTGTCTAACAATGCCTGTTTATACTATAACTACCGTAGTTATAAACTTAAAAACTAATGATTTGCGTAGCAAATTAGTTTACTAGCCAACTTGCTTACTTATCAACTATCAAACTGCAGAGATTAAACAGCGATACTGCTCCGCCTTTTCAGCATTACTGCAAGAGCCAAACAGCAGAGTTGCAAAGCCTTTGCAGCAGGGTGAGGCTGTAAGTTTCTAAGTCTATGAGTTGTTGGATTGGGAGATGAGTTTGTAAATTTTCAAGTTCATAAGTTATTGGCTTTATTTATTATAAGACTTTGTTTAAGCAATAAAGAATTATAAACGCTCGGCTTCTTTAATAGACTTATGTTCTACATTATATTTTTTTACTCCTAGGTAATATCTTACTTTCAAACCTATTTGGCGTGTCTCACTGTTTCCCCATGAGCTGATATTCAACTTATTGGTATTACCATAGCTGTCCCATCGTTGTGTATGGAAGGCGTCGGTTAGGATGATAGATGTGTGAAGTCTGTCTTTAAGAAACGTTCTACTAATGCCTATATTGACATATCCGCTGGATTTTAGGACTTCATAGCTGCCTCCTTGTCGCTTGGAAAGATATTGTGCCGCCACTTCCAGCTGTAATTTTGCAGGCAAAGTAATATTATTAGAGATATTGAGTGTATATGATGGTCGTCTATAAATATGATTATTTGTTTCGTAATTCAGCTTGTTGACAAAATAGTAGGTACCAAAGTTCAAATTTGTATCCCACCATGAAGCAATACGTTTGCTGTAAACGACTTCTGCACCCAGTTGTTTTTGCTTTCCTATGTTTTTGGTTGTCATTACCACCGTGTTGTTATTATAGACATCGGTTATACCTGTAAAATAGTTGTTTAGTGAATTATATGAGAGATTTATAGCCAGTTGTTTGTGTGATAAACTAAATATCAGTTTGTCATTTGTTTGAGGTGTGATAAACGGATTGCCTTTCCAGTAAGTCAGTTCATCTAATAAATACTCAAAAGGATTTAAGTCTTCATATCTAGGTTTGTCTTGTCGTTTGCTATAAGCCAATGTCATACGTGTGTTTTGCGATATTTGATAGGAGATTGAAGCATTCGGAAAGCAGTTGAAACGGTTTGTTGTATTTGTTTCTTTTTTATCTATGGCTGTGTATGGTTGCAATAAACCTTTGCTGTACATTTGCTCTATTCTTATTCCAGCAGTGGCCATCCACTTATTTAACTGTATTGTATATTGGGTATAACCTTCAATGTTTTGCTCGGAATATGTAAACCTGTTAGATCTTGTATTATCGATTTTAAGTGAAGAATAGAATTTAAAGTTATTATCGCTGTTGATTGTTGAGGCTTTTATGCCGGCCAATAATTCATGTCCTTTGCCAAACAAATGTTTATAATCAATCATGAATGAGGCAATCTTTATGTGTTTGTCGTTTTCTGATTGGTATATGTCTTTGTGATGGAGTGTACCGTTTGGGAAATAATAAATATTGGGTTGATTGCAATATGACTCTCCATCGACCTTGATATAATCTGCATTTACTGATAGCGTGTGGTTTTTACTAGGCGTGAAAATATATGCTATACTACCACTATATCTCGGTGTTCGTTGCTTTTGATAATCATTTTCGGCATATAGCAATTGAGTTAAATCATTCATTCCTCTATATATTTGTGTCTCGGTAGATGTGTATCCCGGTCCGATAACGGCGCTGATAGAAGTATTGAAGGTAAATTTGTGTTTGTCATTTGGATGGTATACAAGGTCTATGCTGGTTGAGTAAGTATTGCGCTTGTCTACATCATCGGTGGTAGATAGGTTTTTATTCCCATCTTGTATTCTATTACTGCCATATTTCATAGCATAGTATCCGATGTTATGATTATAAGTAATGCCGACTTGCCAATGTCTCCTATTGTACGATAACGAAATATCTGATGTCTCATGTATATAGTTCTATCCATCGACATTGACATTATCTGTCCACTCGGGACGGATATTTGCAACTGTGCCGAAAAATTCCCAATCTTAAAGCCAATGTCAGGTTACTTTTCCTTCTGGAAGAGATAGTTGAAATGATACGGAAGCAGGTTGGTAATTTTTGTCACTTAAAAAATATCGGCAATTATTTTGCTGAAACAAAAATAATACTTACCTTTGCAAGCAGAAAGTTGGTTGCGGTTTTTCCGCACACGAAGATAACAGTACTCGCTTGGCATACCGTAAGATCTGCCGGCGAGTCATTTTTTTATATATACTATGGCAAATAAAAAATCACGTTCCATTCAGGAACAAATCGATTTACTGAAAGATAGGGGCATGATTATAGAAGACGAGGAGTTTGCCCGTCTTCACTTGAGTCATATCAGCTACTACCGATTAAAGGGGTACTGGTGGGATATGCAAAAGGACAAAGACCGGCATATATTTATGGAGGAGTCCAGATTTGAGGATGTTATCTCACGTTATTTCTTCGACAAGGAATTACGCCTGATACTGTTTGATGCCATTGAAACGATAGAGATAGCGTTGCGAACAAAAATGATTTATCATCTCTCACAATCTTTTGGCGGGCTATTCTATACAGACAAAAAACTCTTTGTAAATGAATCTCTCCATCAGCAGCATATAGAGGATTTGATGAGCGAATTTATGCGCAGTGGTGAAGTCTTTATAAAAGAATACAAACGCAAATACGGAGTGTGGAAAGACGGGAAATGTACATCATTTACCCAGCAGCCTGATGCGTGGGTGATTTTTGAGATGGCAACTTTCGGTACCCTTTCAAAGATATACAAGAATCTCTGTCATCAGTTACCGGAAAAGGCGAGAATTGCCAATGACTTCGGGCTTAACATACACACGGAACTCTCAAGCTGGCTTGAAGCTATATCCTATTTGAGGAATATTGTAGCCCATCATTCCAGAGTTTGGAGTCGGAATATGGTAAAACGACCTATGGACATCAACAATCCCAAAGGTATATGGCTGAGAAATCCTCTTTCGGAGTTTGCCAAGAAAAAGCCATATCTGATAATTACCTCTATGTTGTACCTGTGCAATGCTATCAATGCCGGAGACACTTATAAAAAGAACATTATCTCATTGATAGAAAAACGTCCGGATATTCCAATTTACAAGATTGGCTTCCCTAACCATTGGAATAAAGAACCTATCTGGCAATAATGAATTTATGGAGATAATTCAACCAATTATCATACACAATATAAGAATGCCAAGATAAAAATTTTTCAAACTCGAAAGTCAAGCACAAGAACAAGTGCTTGACTTTCATTTGGATAACCAATACATATTTAGTGTCTCCATTTGGATCTGAAACTCTGTGAATGGTTATCCTCTTCTTTATTATGAACAGGAGACGGCTCATTGCCAACCCTGATAGAATGACTTTTGCCAGATAAAGCCTCTTCTTGTTTCATGCCCTCCGTTTCTTCCTTTTCCTCTTCCGATGGTGCAAGTGTAAGGGCAATCTTTCTGTCCAGCTCTGCCGACTGCCCTTTGAGCGAACGAAGCTCGTCCTCTTTCTTCCACGTCCCATTAGCAATAGCAGTATAGATTTCCTTATTTGCTGCAACTTTTTCTTTCTCCTTCTCATGCGATTCTATCACCTTGGGGATACGCCCCAGCGCACCCAAGAAGTTCTCGCACGCAAGTTTCGGGTCCGTAGCCAACTTACCATTATTATAGGTGTAGTAGATGCTCTCCTGCCCTTTGACAAAGAAACGGTTCACGGAGCAGTCAAACAAATCTTTTGAGGTACTCTCCGTCTTCACCATGATGGAAAAACCATAAATCTCACCGATTTTATTGTACTCGCCTTTGGTACGTGCCTTGTCGTTAATTTCTTG
>NZ_JBWPWW010000024.1:0-22568 GCF_056590795.1 Prevotella sp. C0026C3
GAGGTGGGTCTCATTATTTTAACCTTACTGGGTCTAAAATACTTGCCAGCGTGGGTCAAATTAGTGTGGCTTTTCCAAGAGCTGAGGGAGTTGAGTTTCAAACTATCTTATCTGCCTCTCGTTTATCCGACATTTTTTTTATGCGTCTTTCTGTCGCATCGGTCGTTTTCGTTTCGGGTGCTTGAAAAGGTAGGGATTAGGGAATGCAAGGTTTTTCGGTCAAAATACTACCCGCAGGGCTGGAGATTTTTACCGAAAACAGGAGGCTTGACCTTGCTTTCCCGTCCAATCCCGGAATTACCTTTGCGCCCAGAACGAAAATGACTGACTGATGCGGCTTACTGAAAGGCGCAAAATGGAGGTAAACGAAAACAGAGGCAGATTGTGTAGAAAAAAACTTCAGGGGAAAATCCGTAAAAAAAAGAATCACCAAAAGGAAAAAGACATCACCGGAAGCGTGAAAAGGGCAAACCACAACAAAGGAAGTATGATTGTTTCCGATCCGACGGAACTTGTTCAGCCGGGTGGCAACAATCATTCTTCCCGGTTTGTCCGGCTGTGTGTGGGCGCCTGTTTCATTCATGGGGCAGGCTGACACACTCTGCATTCACTTTCCGCTTCCGGCAAAAGAGACAGCGAAAAAAGAAAAATCATTTGAAAACCCGTAAAAGCACCTCTTGGCATAGGCGCAAAAGAAAGGGGCATTGCTTCATCTGTCTAAACATCGTTTAGGCGTGAGGCAATGCCCTTTTCTCCAGCTATGCGGTAGTCGGCACACGTTTGTTCCAAACTCGTTTTGGGCAATGGTGTGCCGACGGACAATACCGCTTTTACGGAAAATTCTTATGAATGAGGGGATAAAAAACGGGAGTTTATATCAAAATCTCGAATTAAATAGCTACTTTTGCATACGAAGAGTTCTTTGAAGGTTACGCAACGCGCAGAAGGATAATGCAGTAGATAACTAACTAAATCGTAACCTATTACTATCAAGAGCAATTAACCTACGCTCATTTCCAATAAATTACACTCTTTTCGTAACTTCGTATTGCAAATATACTAAAAAAAGACCCAAGAATGCAAATATAGTCTTACTTATTTCAAACGAAAAGAGACCTGTCTCGCGACAAGTCTCTCACATACTTACTAAAACTAAATTAACCACTAAAAAAACTAATTTTCTATTTTAAGTCAGTTCCAACTCTACGAGTGTCTCTTTAGAAGCGATAACCCAAAGTCAGAAGCAACTGATGGCGCTTGAAGTTAACTTTTGTCGCATCGGCAACATTGTTCTCAGGATGCGCACTCTCGTCTGCATTATAGTAATACGGCATGAATGGATAGAAATCACCACTCTGTGCACTATACTGATAAGCCAAGTCTATATTGAACTTCTTCACTGTATAACCTACACCACAAGTAAACCGGTTGGTCGATTTCCAGTTGGTATAATCTGTAGATGAAGCATTCATTGTACCCGGAGAAATAACCGAACCATCGCGTACAGCTTTCTTATTGAACATCGGTGACAGATAGTTATAACCTACACGAACAGCCCAATCTTTTACCGGCTTGAACTCAACACCCAACTTCAACGTAGAAACGCCCTTCAAAGCAGAACTGGTATGAGCATTCATCTCTGCATCTTTGCTCGTTGTTTCGTAGGTACTCCATTCATCGTAATAAGAGCCGGTGTTCAATCTGTTATTGATGGTTCCATAGTCTGCATATTCATAAGTGGCACCTAGAGCCAAATAGTTACCTACCGTATGACCTAAACTCAAGCCAAACTTCCATGGCGTGTACAGTTTGTAACTATAAGAAGAGCTATGGTTGGCCGACATATTGTTATCAGGTGTACCCATCTCCATCTGTGTATTAGTTGTCATATCCAAGTCGTAGAAGATGGGAGTATTGATGTATACGCCTACTCTAAAAGGTGAATCAGCCACCGGACGGAAGATTCCACCGAATTTAATATCAAAGCCTGAGCCTGTTATTTTAAGGCTTTCCCACGTGTTGGCTATCGCTTTATCGGTCGTAGCCAAGTCTTCTGTGTAGAAACTATTTGTACGGTAATGCACGTCGTGATAGCCAAGTGTCAAGCCAAGATATACACGGTCGTTGATATTTCCACTGATATTGAAGTCGTATTCGCCGATATAGCCTTTCTGATATTGGCCAAACATGAAACCAGTAGCATTGTAGTAACCATAGACATCATTGGTTTTATCATAAGGCAACATTTGAGCATAACCAGCATCCACACCGTTCCATATCATGTTGGCAACATCTTGTCCGTACTTAGACTTCAGTTCTTTACCATAGTCATATTTACGTGCTGTGTTCTTATTCTGCGATGCATTGGTCAGCGTATTCATCGCCGAGAGAATCTGATCGAAGTTACGACTCTTATGATAGTTGAAACCTACGTTCACAAACGACTTACGACCATAACGGTTCGACCACACAAAACCTAGCTGATCGAAACTCATATTGGTCTTCTTACCATCGAAACGGAAATTATCGCGAGGCAAACTCGTCTTGGCATCTTGCTGACTTACCAAGCCACCGGAAATCAAAAGCTGACTACGACGGAATAATCCTAGACCAGCAGGGTTTGTACTGATGGTGGAAATATCAGCTCCTAAAGCTTCCATCGCACCACCCATACCAACATAACGAGCAGTCCCATTCAAATCATTATCTATCAACTTTGTATCTTGATAGGTTTCTTGTGCTAATATCGGCAACGACAATGATAGCATCGCAGCCAATGAGTAATATTTAATATTCATGATTGTTACAAGCTGTTTCTTTATTTAAGCTAATACTATATTTATTGAGCGACGTAGCTTTAACGATGTCCGAAATGACCACCACCGCCGAAGTTGCCGCCACCAAAGTTTCCTCCACCAGAGAACGAGCCACCACCTGAGCGTGCTCCACCACCGAAGCTACCGCCACCAGAGAACGAGCCGCCGCCTCTAGACATACCACTATCCATACGCGGAGTGTAGCTACGTGAACCAAACGAACGCTGTCCGAAGTTACTATTCGAGCTAGAACGATTTGGCGAGATGGCACGTCCGGAAGCATTGTTACGCGAATAAGTGCGCACACCATTGCGAGAAGATGCCGTAGCTCCACCATGATTAGGGAAACTATAATTGCGTACGCCGTTGCTCGGACGGCCTACCGCATACACACCTCTATAGCCGGGATAGTCCCAGTAGCCCCAATAGCCACGGTAAGGATAGCCCCATCCGGCATACATACCGCCATAGTACCAAGGATCATACCATCCCCATCCACCATAATAATAAGACGAATACCAAGGGTCGTACCATCCCCATGCACTGCGCCAAGGACCATAAGCACCATACCAAGGGCCATATCCCCAGCTGCTATAGTACCATGGAGAATACCAACCATAGTATCCATCCCACCTAGACATACGACGTGTATAGGCATAATCGTCATCATCTACAATGGTGTCGTAATATTTACCTACGAAAGTCGTATCAATATACGTAGAATCGGGATAAACTCCATTGCCCTTTTGGAATTGGATAATATCATTACCTTTCCCGTCTTCACCAACCTTCTGATACAGACTCCACGACTTACCATGCCGATTATACTCATCAACATCGCGCTTACTGCCTACATAGTAGGCATTTTTATTGTCGGTCTTGGGGTAAGTATCGGTTGTTTCAGCACTCTTCTTCGCAGTGAAGTAGAGGTCGTCATCCTGCGCCATCAGTGATAATGGCAAGAACGAAGCTAAAATTGAAACAAAAAATAACTTTTTCATATTGATGCTCCTTTTTAGTTATATTTCGCTTTTTACTAATACAAAAGTATCTATTATTTTATATGCAAATATAAGGAAATTCCCTATCTCATGATAGGTTTTTCCCTATTTTTTATATATTTGCACACAAATTAAACCACAACGTGAAATATATAATCGTTAAATTCAATATCACTGCAGGCGAACTAAAACAAACTGCTAGCGAACTTCTTGCCGATTCGATGGGCGAAATAGGCTTTGAAGCCTTTGAAGACACAGAAAACGGTATCAACGGATATATTCAAGAAGACCTGTTCCATGACGAAATCGTCAAGCAACAAATTGACCAATTGTCACTGGAAGGAGCTCATATCGCTTACACCGTAGAGAAAGTTGAAGATAAAAATTGGAATCAGGAATGGGAAGACCAAGGCTTTTCACCCATCAGCGTTGATGACAAAATTACGATATACGATGCCAAACACACCACAGAAGCACCAAAGCTGACAGAAATGGAAATTGGCATTGAACCGATACAAGCTTTCGGTTCGGGCACACACCAAACTACACAGATGATTGTTTCACAACTCCTACAGTTGGATTTATCGCAGAAGCGCGTGCTAGACTGCGGTTGTGGCACAGGCATCTTAGGTATCGTTGCTGCCAAACTAGGTGCGCGCGAAATCGTAGGATATGATATTGACGAATGGAGTGCAAAGAACACAGAGCACAACGCGAAGTTGAACGGAGTGGAAAATCTAACTGTCCTACAAGGTAACTCAAGTGTTTTATCGCATGTTTGTGGCGTTTTCGACATCGTATTAGCCAACATCAACCGTAACATTTTGCTTGACGATATGCACAACTTCAAAGATGTGATGGGCAGTAATGCTAAACTCATCTTGAGCGGTTTCTACACTGAAGACACAGAAGTACTAATACAGAAAGCTAAAGAAAACGATTTGGAGCTCCTATCTACAACAGATAAGGACAATTGGTGTTGTTTGGTATTTGGAAATTAAGACATAAGCAAGGGGATATAGTTGCGGGACACGTTATAGAGCTCTAAATTCTAATCCTTTGCTTTTAATTTCTTTTCCATCTCTTTGGAATATGCTTGCCCACGAGATACTAGATATTCAAAGTACACAACATCATCAACCACTTCTATATGGCAAGTGAAGAAAGCTCTGTAACTGCCGATACGGATTCGGTATGTATTCTTGAAATTAGTTAGTTTGATACTGTCGGTTATATCAGAAAGACTCTCTGCATGCTTAACCTCTGCAAGCATGCTTGATAGACTCTTCAAACTTTTACCTGATAATAACCTCGCTGACTTTTCAAAAGCTTTAGAATACTTTACTTTCATATACCCAACCACTTCTCAAAATCAGCCTGTTCTTCTTCATCTAACATTTCCTTGCCTTCTGGAACATTTTCTGCAAGCCAAGCGTATTGCTTATTTTCGTCATATTCTTCGGCAACTTTATCAAGCAATCCTTCAATAAAGTTTTTTAGATTCGTACCCCTATTGGCTGCCATAACAGACAGTGAACGAAAAGTTTCACCGCTAAGATCTATAATTTTTCTCTTTGGTTGTAATGCAGTTGTTGCCATAATTCTATCTATTTAAGCCACCACAAATATATAACATATATATGATATATACAAAAAAGTGGTAATAATTCTATCTAGATGTACCTATTCGTCAACTGACTTATGAAGCAATCAATTTGCTGCCAAGTAGCAGCAAACTTACTGTATAGCCTTTTCAGCAATGCTGTTCGGCCTATGCAGCAAAATTGCCAAGCCCTTGCAGCAAACCAAGGAATAAGGAATGAGAAATAAAGAATAAGAAGTCAGGAAGAAAATATCAATGTGTTTTGACCACATGCAAGCAATAACGGTCGGAATAATCTATCACCATGACACGTTTTTCTTCATGATTTAGATGCTCAGACAGACTCAAAGCTACGTGCCCCATGGTGCGTCTCAGATTGAGTTCTACCATTGGATGCAACAAGAATTCATCGAAAGGCTTGCCCTTCTTCGCCCCGCTTACCACCATCATATCTACTCCGAACGGCCCTATATAGGTATTACCGAGTAATTCACCCATTAACAACGCTATTCTATTTCGCACTTTCGACATCAAGTCGGCAGATATATAACTTTCCAACACTTCTTCTTTCTGCCTCTCAGACATGAGCAAATTGCCACGATACACGCCATGCACAGTACGGAACATGCTCAAACCGAGATATTCGACACAGCCATTACCCGATGCATAAAATTCTGCCCCGAAATCCAAAACCTTATTGTAAAGCGGCTCAACCATTAAGGCATGCTGCTTTCGGATAATGTTATCGCACCATCCCAACAAGTGATTATCTACCTCACGGTCGGACAACCAATAGCGATTTCCGCGCCCGCTACTGCTCCAAGGCGCTTTCAACACAAAGTCACCACCACCGTCTACAACTCCACGCAGACTCTCCATATTCGTCACTATCCACGACTTACCTACCGTACCACCATACTCCGCCAATATCGGTAACAAATGTTTAGCCGCCCATGGGCGCCCGCTGATTTGTCGTTGTTGCCCCAGTTGAAAGTCGGACAAAACACTGTTGGCAAGCATCGGATTCATCTGTTGCAGCTGATAATTAAGCGCTATATCTTGTCCCCAAGGTTGAATATCCACTTGACCTGAGGTTTGAGAGCCCAGTATTTGGGGCGTAACAAACTCCACCTCGGCCATATAGCGACGTAAATGGCGCGTGCGGCGCATTACAGAATCAACATCTTCCACCAATACCAAGTCGCCATCGGCAGCCCACAGAGCCGGCAAGAAGTCTAAATCGGCACGGAGTTGGCGAGCTGCATGGGGTGCGGTAAAGTTTGGGATATTAGCTGCTAGAGCCAAATCGTGTTCGGGATTAAATATATGTAATTTCATCTTGTATTCAGAAAAAGCAGTGCAAAAGTAGTAATATTCCGTCGAAGGAATAGCATTTAGAACCACATTTCAACTTCAAAATATTTTTTCCTTGATTTCAATTCGCCGCAACGATTTTGCCACCTCTTTTATACGATATATTATTTTCGCGCATTTAGCATATTTTGCTATCTAGAGTTTGCAAATTTGGAAATATTGATTATCTTTGCACAGAATATAGATACAAGAACTGACAAGGCAAATATGGAAGCTTTCTTCAGCACGCATAAATATTTGGTAGAACATACGAACGCCCCGGTGCATCGCACTTTGATGGACGAAATAGACTGGTCCGACCGTATGATTGGTATCAAAGGGATGCGTGGTGTAGGGAAGACAACTTTCCTTTTGCAATATGCGAAAGACCATTTCGAGTTAGACGACCGTCAATGCTTGTATATCAACATGAACAATTTCTACTTCCAAGGTAGAGGGATTGCCGATTTTGCAGGTGATTTCATAGACAGAGGAGGTAGGGTTTTACTGATAGACCAAGTCTTTAAGCAGCCAAATTGGAGTTCGGAACTCAAAAAATGCTACGACAATTATCCCGCACTCAAGATTATCTTTACAGGTAGTAGTGTCATGAGATTAAAGGAGGAAAATCCTGAACTTAATGGTATAGTAAAAAGTTACAATCTGCGTGGATTCTCGTTTCGTGAATATATCAACCTATTAACGGGTAATTCATTCACTCCCTATACCTTGTCCGACATCTTGGAGAATCACGAGCACATCGTCAAAGAGATTCTGCCAAAGGTGAGTCCGATGAAATTCTTCCCCGATTATTTGCATCATGGCTTCTATCCATTCTTCCTTGAGAACAGAAATTTCTCGGAAAATCTGCTCAAGACCATGAATATGATGACGGAAGTGGATATTCTCTTGATTAAACAGATAGAACTTAAATACCTCACAAAGATAAAGAAACTGTTCTATCTATTAGCACTTGATGGTTCAAAAGCGCCCAACATCAGCAATCTCGCAGAAGAAATCAACACCAGTAGAGCCACTGTCATGAACTACATCAAGTATTTGGCAGACGCTCGACTCATCAATATCATCTATCCAGTGGGGCAAGATTTCCCCAAAAAACCGTCGAAGGTGATGCTCCACAATTCTAATCTCATGCATGCCATCTATCCTATTAAGGTAAACCAGCAGGACATGATGGAGACTTTCTTTGTGAATGCATTGTGGAAAGATCACCTCGTAAACCAAGGGAGCAAGAACCAACACTTCATCGTAGACAACGATTTAAAGTTTAGAGTATGCGACGCTAAGAGCGAACATAAGGTAAGATACAACCCTGATACATTCTATGCGCGCTACAATACTGAAATAGGAAAAGACAACAGAATACCTTTATGGCTATTGGGTTTTCTGTATTAAGTAAATATATACAAAAACAATTCATTAATATTTTATCTGCAATAAAATGGCTAAAGAAAAAAAGTTTATCACTTGTGATGGTAACGAAGCAGCCGCTCATGTGAGCTACATGTTCTCAGAAGTAGCAGCGATCTACCCTATCACACCATCATCTCCGATGGCAGAACACGTAGATACTTGGGCAGCCAAGGGTCGTAAGAATCTGTTCGGTCAAACGGTGACAGTTCAGGAAATGCAATCTGAGGGTGGTGCAGCCGGTGCTTTGCACGGTTCTCTACAAGCAGGTGCGTTGACAACAACATTCACTGCATCTCAAGGTTTGCTGTTGATGATTCCTAATATGTACAAGATTGCGGGCGAGATGTTACCTTGTGTATTCGACGTATCAGCTCGTACAATCGCTACACACTCTCTCTGTATCTTCGGAGACCATTCAGATGTCATGGCTTGTAGGCAGACTGGCTTCGCTATGTTCTGCTCCGGATCAGTTCAAGAAGTGATGGATTTGACCGCAGTTCCTCATCTTGCGACTCTGAAGACAAGCATTCCTTTCATCAATTTCTTTGATGGTTTCCGCACATCTCACGAGTATCACAAGATTGAACAAATCGATCAAGACGAGGTAGCTAAGCTCCTTGACCCAGAAGATATCAAGCGTTTCCGCGACCGTGCACTCTCTCCTGAGCGCCCAGTAACACGTGGTACCGCTGAAAATCCAGAGACTTTCTTCACTCATCGTGAAGCTTGCAACCAGTATTATGAAAACATTCCCGAAGTAATAGAAGACTATTTGGTTAAGATTTCAGATATTACCGGTCGTGAATACCACCTCTTTAACTACTATGGAGCAAAGGATGCTGAGAACATTATCATCTTGATGGGTTCTGCAACTGAGGCTGCTCGCGAGGCTATCGACTATCAGATGAAGCAAGGAAAGAAGGTGGGTATGATTTCAGTACACCTCTATCGTCCATTCTCTGTTAAGCATTTGCTCGCTGCTGTGCCTGAGACTGTTAAGCGCATTGCTGTTCTTGACCGTACCAAAGAGCCGGGAGCTGAAGGAGAACCATTGTATCTGGACGTAAAGAGTGCATTCTATGATGTAGAAAACAAGCCTCTGATCGTTGGTGGTCGCTATGGTTTGGGGTCTTCAGATACCACTCCTGCTCACATTATCTCTGTATTCAACAACCTCGAATTAGCTGAGCCTAAGGATCATTTCACCGTAGGTATCGTTGATGATGTTACCTTTACATCGCTTCCTTTGATTGAAGAGATTCCTATGGGTGGCGAAGGTATGTTTGAAGCTAAGTTCTATGGACTTGGAGCCGATGGTACTGTAGGTGCTAATAAGAACTCTGTGAAGATCATTGGTGATAACACCGACAAGCATTGTCAGGCTTACTTCTCTTACGACTCTAAGAAGTCTGGAGGCTTCACATGCTCTCACTTGCGCTTCGGAGATTCTCCAATCCACTCTACTTATCAGGTAAATACACCTAACTTCGTGGCTTGTCACGTTCAGGCTTACTTGAGAATGTACGATGTTATCCGCGGTTTGCAGAAGAACGGAACATTCCTTTTGAACACAATCTTCGAAGGTGAAGAACTTGCTAACTTCATTCCTAACAAGATTAAGCGTTACTTCGCACAGAATAACATCACTGTTTACTATATCAACGCTACGAAGATTGCACAGGAAATTGGTCTGGGTAACCGTACCAACACTATCCTCCAAAGTGCATTCTTCCGTATCACAGAGGTTATCCCTGTTGATTTGGCTGTAGAACAGATGAAGAAATTCATCGTGAAGTCATACGGAACAAAGGGACAAGATGTCGTTGAGAAGAACTACGCTGCCGTAGATCGTGGTGGTGAATACAAGCAATTGGCTGTTGACCCAGCTTGGGCTAACCTCGCAGACGACGCTGAAGACACTACAGACAATGCTCCCGCATACATCAAGGAGATTGTTCGTCCTATCAACGGACAAGTAGGCGACCTCTTGAAGGTTTCAGATTTCGTTAAATACGACATGGTTGACGGTACCATGACAAATGGTTCTTCTGCATTCGAGAAGCGCGGTGTTGAAGCATTCCACCCAGAGTGGACTGCCGAAAACTGTATCCAGTGTAACAAGTGTGCCTATGTTTGTCCTCACGCATGTATCCGTCCGTTTGTTCTCGACGAAGAAGAGCTGAAGGGCTTCGACGATAAGACACTCGAAATGAAGGTTCCAAAGCCTATGGCAGGTATGCACTTCCGCATTCAGGTAAGCACACTCGACTGTGTAGGTTGTGGTAACTGTGCTGACGTTTGTCCCGGTAACAAGCAGGGTAAGGCTCTTGCTATGGTTCCATTCACACACGAACAGAAGCAGATTGACAACTGGAACTACCTCGCAAAGAACGTAAAGAGCAAGCAACACATGATAGATGTACAGAGCAATGTGAAGAATTCACAGTTCGCTCAACCCTTGTTTGAGTTCTCAGGTGCTTGTGCCGGTTGTGGTGAGACTCCTTATGTGAAGTTGATTTCTCAGCTCTTTGGCGACAGAGAGATGATTGCCAACGCTACAGGATGTTCTTCTATCTACTCAGCTTCTTTGCCTTCTACTCCTTATACCACTAATGAAAACGGACAAGGTCCTGCTTTCGACAACTCATTGTTCGAAGACTTCTGCGAGTTCGGTATGGGTATGGCACTCGGAAACAAGAAGATGAAAGAGCGCATCACACTGCTGTTGAATGAGCTTATTGCTAAAGACGATACTCCAGCAGAGTTCAAAGAGGCTGCTCAAGCATGGATTGACGGTAAGGACGATGCCGCTGCTTCTAAAGAAGCTACTGCAAAGTTGAAGCCAATGATTGCTGAAGGTGCTGCCAACGGATGCCCCACATGCGCTGAGTTGAAGACACTTGACCACTATTTGGTGAAGCGTTCACAGTGGATTATCGGTGGTGACGGTGCTTCATACGACATTGGTTACGGTGGTCTCGACCACGTAATTGCTTCTGGTGAAGACGTAAATATCCTCGTATTGGATACAGAGGTTTACTCTAACACCGGTGGTCAGTCATCTAAATCGACTCCTCTGGGTGCTATCGCACAGTTTGCTGCTCAAGGTAAGAGAATCCGTAAGAAGGATCTCGGACTCATGGCAACAACCTACGGATACGTATATGTAGCTCAGATTGCAATGGGTGCAGACCAAGCACAGACCTTGAAGGCCATCCGCGAAGCTGAAGCTTATCCCGGACCATCATTGGTTATCGCTTACGCTCCTTGTATCAACCACGGCTTGAAAGCTAAGGGTGGTATGGGCAAGAGCCAAGCCGAAGAGGGTCGCGCAGTTGAAAGTGGCTACTGGCACTTGTGGCGTTACAATCCTCAATTGGCTGAAGAAGGAAAGAACCCGTTCTCACTCGACTCTAAAGAGCCTGACTGGAGCAAGTTCCGCGACTTCCTCTTAGGCGAGGTACGCTACCTTTCTGTACAGAAAGCTTATCCTAATGAGGCAGAAGAATTGTTTGCTGCTGCCGAGCAAATGGCTAAGCTACGCTACCAGAGCTACGTTCGTAAGACGAAGGAAGATTGGTCTGAAACCATTTAAGCAATTCAGATAAAATAACTATCAAAGAGGGCTGTAAATCATTTTACAGCTCTCTTTTTTGTTATTATTAACTCAAAGAAAGTGCAACGCATCTAAAAATGGCCTATATTTGTAGCAATTTATTAATCAATTAAATTAGAGAACGCAATGAAAAAAATCTTTTTTGCAGCCATAGCTGTAGCCTTGACATTGGCTAGCTGTGGCAATCAGACCAAGAGTGCATCACAAGTTGTTGATTCAGATTCAGTAGCAGCTGCTGTTGATACAGCCGCAACCGCTGTTAAATCAGCTCAAGATGTCATTAGCTTATTGAACACCCAACTCACCGAAAAGAACGGTAAAGACCTAACACAGACACTTACCGACTTAAAGGCTAAGTATGCTGAACTCGTTAAATCCGGCAACTTAGAAGAGGCTAAGAAATATGCTGAGACCGTTAAACAGTTCGTTACAGAGCACGCTGACCAAATCAAGAGCGTCGTTGGAGACAATGCTACGGTGAATACACTTATCACTGGTATTAAGAATCTGCCTACCGACGTTGCCGCAACAGCTGATGATGCTGTCAATGCAGCTAAAGCCGGCGCAGCAGATGCAGCCAAAACGGTAGACGCAGCCAAAGAAGCTGCTAAGACAAAGGCCAACGAAACCGTTGAATCAGCAAAGGAAACTGCTAAACAAAAAGCTGGCGAAGCCGCTTCAAAAGCAGCTGGCGATGCTATGAAGAAACTTGGTTTGTAATTTCAAACCAAATATTATAATAAAAAAGGATGGCCTGATGGTCATCCTTTTTCATTTTGTATGAGATTACTGCAGATATTTCGCAACATCTCTGCGAAAGCCAAACAGCAATGCTGCAAAGGCTCAACAACAATGCTGACAAACCTCTGCAACAAATCCAATAAATTACTTTCGAGGTACTTCAAACTTATCTCCGGTAGATTGAACCAGCTTTTTCGCAAATGCATCGGGGTATCCTGTACGCACGACGCGAGCTCCGAGTCCTGTAGCGGTACGCTTGAATCGACCATTGGCATCGGTAGGTTTCACCGTCATATCGTTGTATTTCACGATGAGATACATAGCCAATTGTTTCCAACGTGCCAACATCTGCTCTGCCTGCTGGTTACTATAATCATTGAGATACTTCACTGCTGCCGCCTTATCCGATGTATAAAGCTGCATAGCCTTGTCTTCCACACCCTTCTGTGCTGCCACATACGACTGCTCAAGACTATCACGTACAGCCTTCAGTTCGGGGAACATTTGGCTGTAGCGAGGATATACCATGTTGCTAACCCAGTTACATACCCAGTAAGCATTATCCATTGAGAATGTCACAGCATCGGCGCCGGGCGTATTATAACAGTTAGGTTGTATCTTATTACCGCAATAAATAGGTGTATATGCCACCATATTGCCGTCGTCGTTACCAAACCAAAGAATACCGCCAATTTCCCTTGGCAACCATCCACGCAACTGTGCTACATACGAGAAGCCTGTCTGTTGTGTGCTCACCGGACGCTCATTGAAATACTCCTTACCATCAACCTTGAACATCAACGGCGTTGGGCGATATGGCATTTGCCAAATACCGCTGCCCATATCCGCACTGTCGGTAGCCAAAGGAGTCCCCTCATAATGGTCACGCATGGCCATCTCAACATCTTGCAGACTCAATTTTTTATCGGGGATAATCCACAATGGCATATCCTCTGCATTGGGCTCTTTCCCCTCAGCCCATGGCAAATAGCGCTCAAAACCAGCCTTGAAGCGGTTGAAGAACGACCATACACGAGCGTCACAAAAGCGACGTCCGGAGAAATCGGGCTTGGCATAAGCCTCTTTCCAAGAGAAGTCGGCCTTTTTACCACTATACCAACCTTTAGAAATAGCAAACGAAACAACGTCCTTACTGTACATCACGTTGGCCTTATCTTTCATGTCAAACTTGCCAATACGACTCTGATTGGCATGCGCACAGATAGCATCGTCGGGTATACGCTGGGCAACCCAGACCACAGACTTGCTACCCGGACCTTTTCCCATCATCTCCATTATCCACGCTTCGTTGGGATCGCAGATGGTAAACGTCTCACCCTCGCTGTTATAACCATAGGTTTCGGCAAGCTTAGTCATCACCTGTATAGCCTCACGAGCCGTACGCGAACGTTGCAATCCAAGATAAATAAGCGAACCATAGTCGATAATACCGGTGGTATCGACCATTTCTTCACGACCTCCATAAGTAGTTTCTCCAATGGAAACTTGGAACTCGTTGATGTTACCAATGACATTATAAGTAACTGGCGCTTCCGGTATCTCACCATGATATACCTTTGAATCCCAGTCATAAATCTTACGCATCTCACCTTTAGCGTGCAATCCGGCAGGATAATGGCATAGTCCTATAAACATACCATAGTCGTCGGCATTGTATGTACACATCACACTACCATCCACACTGGCTTTCTTTCCAACAATGAAATTAGTACATGCCAATCCCCATGTCGACATCATCAACATGACGAGAAGGGACATCTTTCTCTTTCCCATATCTAAAATATCCATTAAAACGTTGTTATTTGCTATATAATAAATTGTCAAGATTCCTTTCGTCAAGACCATAAAAGCATAAGCAGACTACATGCTGACCTTGTACACACGTCCCTCTTTTTTCAGTCGCAACGTACCTCCCACCCATTCTGTCATGGCAATCTCTTCGGTCAAAGGCTGGAATGAGAGTACACGGTTACCTTGTAACTCCACCACAGCAGGGTGTATAGAGAACTCGTCTACCAACAATGTATTCACTGCTATACGCTTAATGCGCTGCGATAATTCCTGCATTAGTGGACTCCTCCCATAGGTACTCGTACCGGCGGCACCCTTCTCGGACGTTCATCCGGCATCGATGATGATGTCGGAGGTACCGTATCCGTCTTTCCTGCAACCTTGGTACTATCTTGAGATACCACCTGTGGCTCCGCTTTCACATGCATACGAATCAACCGAATATTATTGATGAGCAGCAATCGCAAAGTAGTAGAAGACCGCGATGAAATATTTGAGCGCGTATTAAGCATGAAGTAGCCTTTCACCTCTTTGATTCCCAGCTTCCCAGCATCCTCAACTGTAGCCGATTGATGGCTTCCACCGCTGATATGAACCACCTGTGATACGATGCTATCATTCTGATATTTCACCACCAAAACAGCCACAGCATCGCGCGAACCATCTTGGAATATGTATTGAGCATCGAAATCCAATACGAGGCGATCGCCCTGATGATAAGCCGTATCGACCGCTTGAGTAAATGTATAAAGATTGAATGGCTCGTACATCGACAACACCATAGATTGCTCACCACGCCATACGTTGGCCGTATCTCCATTCTCCGAGAGCATCCCATAAGCCCCACTTCCTTGGCTACCACCAAGAGATGCCGACTCATCACTCAATCGTTTGGACAGCGATTCGTATATTTTTTCCAGACTCTCGGTATGTCTCAAGTAATAGACCATGGATGAATCGAACTCGGCAGAAGTGATACCATGCTTCTTAAACACGGCTTCCCGATAGGTAACAAAAGCTTTACTATCGCCTCCGGGCGATGCAGATATACCCTCAGCCAAATGATAATCGTACAGAATATCTTCCATCTCATCAGGCTGGATAATGCTTGATGGTACTGTGGGCTTGCAAGATAAAACCAACAAACCCAGCACTACAAGCAAGCCAAACATACGCAATGACATGGCTGTGTGGACAATACTGTTATGATTCTGTATGTTCATTCACTTTCTTAGGCAATGACTTCTTGAAAGTATCACCCATTCCTTCCAAATCTTTACGGTAGAAAATCAGCAATAAAACGACTCCGACGCTGATGCAAGCATCGGCAAAATTAAACACCGGCGAGAAGAAAATAAACTCTTGCCCACCATAAAACGGCACCCATTCAGGCCATGTAGTGACTATCAAAGGAAAATAAAACATGTCTACCACTTTCCCTTCAAGGAAAGAAGCATAGCCGGTACCAAAGTCTACAAAGTGGGAAACAACGAAAGGAGACGACTCATTGAAACACAAACCGTAGAACATTGAGTCGAAGACATTGCCCGCTGCACCCGCCAAAATCATAGCAAGTACCATGACATATCCGGTATGATGGCGTTCTCTGATAACCCGATTGATATACCATCCGATACAGCCAATAGCTATAATACGCATGATACTCAATACCAACTTGCTACCCAAAGTCATGCCATAAGCCATACCATTGTTCTCTATAAAACTGATATAGAACCAATTGGTCACATGAATGGATTCACCAAGACACATGTTTGTCTTGACCTCTACCTTGATAATCTGATCTATAATAATGATGGCAAGAATCAAGATAAAGGCCAATCGCCCATCAGTCAAATGCACTCTCAGTCTATTCATCGCTTGCGTGCATTCTTCGAAGCGACGCTAAGAGTTGCATGAGGCACTATAAGAAGACGCTCCTTGGGTATGAGTTCGCCCGTCATACGGTCGATACCATAGGTCTTATTCTCTATGCGTATGAGTGCAGCTTCAAGTCCTTTGATAAATTTTTGCTGTCGTTGAGCCAGCTGTATCATCTCTTCTTTGCTCTGATTGGCACTACCCTCCTCCAACATCTTGTTATAAGTAGGAGACGTATCGTCCACATCATTACCATCAAGATTCATCAGTTGTCGCATCATACCATCGTAATCGCGACGAGCCAACTTTAATTTATCGTTGATGACACCGCGGAATTCCGCCAAGTCCTCATCAGAATAACGCACTTTCTTGTCCATAATTATGTGATTATTGCGTTGAACAAAAAATGGGAAACGAGTTCTTTTGAAACCCATCTCCCACTTAGTCACTTTCTATTTTCGTTCTATCTTGATATTCAGCTTGTCTTCCTCGAACTCAATCTCCGACCCATCATTGTCGGCAATCAGGAGTTCATCGGCCAAAACTTGAGCTTTAATATAGTCACAGAAATCAGCAATAGCAGCGTCAGAGCGCTTATTCGGCGCAACAGTCACCACGATTCTATCTGTGATTTCAAAACCCGAAGACTTGCGAAGATTCTGTATACGATTGATAAGTTCGCGTGCCATACCCTCATTGAGCAATGAGTCTGTCAGCTCAACTTCCAACGCTACCGTCAGATTTCCTTCGTTTGCAACGAGCCACCCGGGTATATCTTCGCTGATAATCTCTACATCTGCCACCTCAACAACAACATTCTGATCTTGCACGGCCAACTGGATATTGCCGTTAGATTCAAACGCTGCAATCTCTTCTTGGCTGAGACTGTCCATACGAGCAGCCACTTCCTTCATGAGTTTACCAAACTTCTTACCCATCACACGGAAGTTACACTTCACCTTCTTCACCAACATGCTCTGCCCTTCAACGAAGTTTAGCTCTTTCACATTTACTTCGTTCTTAATCAAGTCGGACACAGCCGTGATGTAAGCTCTCTGTTGCTCGTCGACAGCAGGAATCATAATCTGCTGTAACGGTTGGCGAACCTTGATGTTAACTTTACGACGTAAAGCCAAAACCATGGATGTTATCTTCTGCGAAATCTCCATGCGTTCCTCCAAAGCGGAGTCTATCAACGCCTCATCTGCAGCGGGGAACTGCGCCAAATGCACACTTTCAAGCTCACCACCAAGGTCATGATACAGTTCATCGGCATAGAAGGGAGCCATCGGGGCAAGCAGTTTGCTCACCGTCATCAAACATGTATAGAGGGTTTGATAAGCACTTAGCTTGTTTTCATCCATCTCTTTTCCCCAGAAACGTTTACGGTTCAGGCGCACATACCAGTTACTCAAATCATCGTTAACAAACGATTCGATGAGTCGACCAGCACGAGTTGGGTCGTAATCTTCAAGTTCATAGCCTACCTTCTTTATCAAAGTATTAAGGCAAGAGAGAATCCAACGGTCGATTTCCGGGCGCTTATCATGGGCAACAGCCGCTGCTTCGGGGGCGAAACCATCAACATTTGCATACAGCGCAAAGAATGAATAGCTGTTGTAAAGCGTTCCAAAGAACTTACGACGAGTCTCGTCTACACCCGTAGCATCGAACTTCAAGTTGTCCCAAGGTTCGCTGTTTGTCAGCATATAGAAGCGTACTGCGTCTGCTCCATACTTGTTTATCATCTCGAAAGGATCAACAACATTCCCCACATGCTTGCTCATCTTGTTGCCCTTAGCATCCAATACAAGACCGGAAGAGACAACATTTCGGAAAGCAACACTGTCGAAAACCATCGTCGCGATAGCGTGTAATGTGAAGAACCAACCACGAGTTTGGTCTACACCTTCATTGATAAATTCGGCCGGGAAGAACTTGGGAGCAATAGCAGTGCCCTCATATTGACTCTTCACCATGGCTTCACGGTCTGCCTCAGTACCCGATGCCATCTCGCCTTCAAACGGATAATGCAACTGTGCATAAGGCATAGACCCACTATCAAACCACACATCTATCAAGTCCATCTCGCGATGCATAGGCTGTCCTTCGTCGTTCACCAGCACCACATAGTCAATATATGGACGGTGAAGATCTATCTTATCATAATTCTCTTGAGAATAGTCACCGGGCACAAATCCCTTATCCTTCATCGGATTAGATTTCATAACGCCGGCAGCAACACTCTTCTCTATCTCGCTGTAAAGTTCCTCTAATGAGCCGATACACTTCTCACCACGGTTCTCATCACGCCATATTGGAAGCGGAGTACCCCAGAAACGTGAACGAGAAAGGTTCCAATCGTTCAGATTCTCAAGCCAGTTGCCAAAGCGACCGGTACCTGTTGACTCCGGATGCCAATTGATTGTGTTGTTCAACTCAACCATACGTTCTTTCTTCGCAGTGTCTTTGATGAACCAACTATCCAATGGATAATAGAGAATAGGCTTGTCCGTACGCCAACAATGGGGATAGTTGTGCACGTGTTTCTCTATCTTAAAGGCCGTACCTTCTTGTTTCATCTCCATGCAGATGATGACATTGAGGTCTTCAGACTTCTCTGTTGCCACCTTATCCCACACTCCGTTAGGATTGAATTTGGGGTCGTATGCATTCTTCACATAGTCGCCTGCATGGTGCTGATAGGCTTCTACATTTACGCAATGAGCCACGAAATTAGCGTCCAACTCATCCATCAAGTAGTATTTACCCTGTAAATCAACCATTGGACGAGTCTCACCCTTCTTACTAATGAGATACAATGCCGGCACATGAGCGGCATTAGCCACACGCGCATCGTCTGCTCCGAAAGTGTTAGCGATATGTACTATACCCGTACCATCGTCTGTTGTAACGTAGTCACCGGGTATTACACGGAAGGCTTCGCTTTCCATTTCGACGAACTTATCGCGTCCATCTTCACCTGTAAATACCTTTTCGGGATGCTGTTGAGCATACTCCTGTACATAAGGGGCAGAGAGATCGTTCAACTTCTCGCATGGTTTTACCCACGGCATCAGCTGTGCATACTTGATACCCAACAGTTCTTCGCCTTTATAACGACCAATAACTTTGTAAGGAATGACCTTATCTCCATGCGCAAAAGCTGGCAACTCGGCATCACCGCTCACCTCGCCTTCCGGCTTCAAGTAAGCATTTACGCGTGCCTCGGCCATAATCATGGTCATTGGTTTAGCATCGTATGGATTGTAAGTCTGTATAGCTACATAGTCGATAGTGGGCGAAACGCAGAGCGATGTATTCGAAGGCAACGTCCAAGGCGTTGTCGTCCAAGCCAAGAAATAGGGGTTACCCCACTTCGTCCATTCCTCTTTCGGTTCTTCGATGAGGAACTGTGCCGTCACCGTTGTGTCTTTTACATCACGGTAACATCCCGGTTGATTCAACTCATGCGAGCTTAATCCGGTTCCGGCAGCAGGAGAATACGGCTGAATAGTATAGCCCTTATAGAGCAATCCTTTATTGTAAATCTGCTTCAGAAGCCACCAAATAGACTCGATATACTTATTATCGTAGGTAATATAGGGATGATCCAAATCCACAAAGTACCCCATCTTCTCTGTCAAGGTGCGCCATTCCTGCGTAAACATCATCACGTTTTCACGACATTTATGGTTATAGTCCTCTACAGAGATGTATTTATCAGAAGCCTTATTGTCTATATCTTTCTTCGTGATACCCAATTCTTTCTCCACACCGAGCTCTACCGGGAGTCCGTGTGTGTCCCATCCGGCCTTTCTATATACCTGAAAGCCCTTCATGGTCTTATAGCGATTGAACGTATCTTTGATGGCGCGAGCAAGCACATGGTGAATACCCGGATGACCATTAGCCGAAGGTGGTCCTTCAAAGAATACGAACTGAGGACATCCCTCACGCTCATCAATGGATTTATGGAAAATATCTTTCTTCTCCCACTGTGCTAAAACATCATCATTGGTCTGCGTTAAATTCAGGCCATTATGCTCGGTAAACTTCTTACCCATATTGCTTTTACGATTTTATTTTTGCGTAATTAAATATCTAGAAAGTAAGCGTCAACGCGCTTTTTATATAGGGCGCAAAGGTAAGCAAAAAAAACTTCACAGCCAAAACAAGCTTTGTTTTTTAATATAATAATAAGGTGTACCTGCACACCCATTCTTTTTCAATCATCAGAAAAAGAAAAACAATTACGTTTATTTTGCTATCTGCCTATTTTAGAGTAATTTTGCTGTCAAATCTTAAATATCTTATGGATTGGTTAATCAATTTATTTACAACAACAGACTCCGTGGCTCACATCGCCCTACTCTACGCGATTGTCATCGCAGTAGGCGTGCTCTTGGGTAAAATCAAGATTGGCGGTATCTCCCTCGGTGTCACTTTCGTACTGTTTGCAGGTATCTTAGCCGGACACGTTGGGTTCACTGCTCCTACAAACATCCTTACATTCATTCAAGACTTTGGCTTGATTCTGTTCGTCTTCTGCATTGGTTTGCAGGTCGGTCCCGGCTTCTTCGAGAGCTTCCGCAAAGGCGGTGTCACACTGAATGGGCTGTCTACGGCCATGATTTTCCTTGATGTACTCGTCATGTTTGCTTGCTACTATCTATTCTTCGATACTAGCAACCCCAACAATCTACCGATGATGGTGGGTACACTCTACGGAGCTGTAACCAATACACCGGGTCTTGGAGCTGCCAACGAAGCCTTAACTAGCGTATTTGCCAAAGGCCAAGTGCCGCAAATTGCATCGGGTTATGCCTGCGCCTATCCTCTTGGTGTACTCGGAATCATCGGTGCTACCATCGCTATCCGATACATTACACGCACGAAGTTGGAAGAAGAAGAGGAGCAACTGAATGAGCAAGAGGCCGAAAACCCTCATGCAAAGCCTTATCAGATGCATCTTCGCGTCACCAATACATACATTAGTGGACGTTCACTCCTTGAAATTTCACATTTCCTAAACAGAGATATTGTTTGCTCACGCTTGCTCCACGACGGTCAGGTAACGATTCCTACACGCGATACTATCTTCTGTCTGAACGACGAGATACTCGTAGTTTGCGCCGAAGCAGATGCTGCAGCTATCCAAGCTTTCATTGGTCCGGAGATTGATACTCCTTGGGAAACCGGCAACGAGAAGCAACCTTTGATTTCTAGGCGTATTGTCGTTACACGTCCATCTATGAATGGTAAGACTCTCGGCAAGATGCACTTCTCAAGCGTTTACGGTGTCAATGTCACCCGAATCACCCGTCAAGGCATGGATCTTTTCGCCAGTCGTAACCACCATTTCCAAGTTGGTGACCGCATCATGGTTGTTGGTCCGGAGGAGAATGTAAACCGTGTAGCCGAGATGATGGGTAACTCTGTGAAGCGTCTTGACGCACCTAACATTGCCACCATCTTCATCGGAATCCTTGTCGGAATCCTCTTTGGTAGCATTCCACTTGCTATTCCCGGTATGCCTGTGCCTTTAAAACTAGGTATTGCAGGCGGTCCGCTGATTATAGCTATCCTCATTGGCCGCTTCGGATATAAGTTTAAGCTGGTCACCTATACTACTACTTCGGCCAATATGATGCTCCGCGAAATCGGACTTGTATTATTCTTGGCTTCTGTGGGCATCAAAGCGGGAGCCGGATTCTGGGAAACTGTGGTTCAAGGCGATGGTTTGAAATACGTCTATACCGGCTTCCTGATTACTGTTATTCCTATCCTGATTGTCGGAACAATAGCTCGCTTGAAGTTCAAGTTCAATTATTTCACCATCATGGGTATGATTGCCGGAACCTACACCGACCCACCCGCACTGGCTTATGCCAACAGTTCTTGTACCAAAGAGGCACCAGCCATCGGTTACAGTACGGTATATCCGTTGAGTATGTTCCTAAGAATTTTCTCGGCACAGATAGTCGTTTTATTCTTCTGCGGGGCATAACAACCACTATAAAGCATTACCAAAAGGGGCATGACTGTGATAAGTCATGCCCCTTTTGTAAATCCTCTATTCCTATACTCACTATTTTTGTACTATACAAGCCACTCTTTTTCCACTTCTAACCAACACTCTTAACATTGTAAGATGATTTCTAAAATACAACTAATTGGAAATAAACAAGTTACCTTGTTTGTTAAACTGAATAGGTAACGATTTGGAAACGAGCGCGCAGAGTCAACCCGCAAGTGCAAAATTATAAAACGTATTTGAAGAATTCACACTTTGGAGTAGAAAAGTTTAATTT
>NZ_JBWPWW010000025.1:0-17510 GCF_056590795.1 Prevotella sp. C0026C3
AGGTGGGTCTCATTATTTTAACCTTACTGGGTCTAAAATACTTGCCAGCGTGGGTCAAATTAGTGTGGCTTTTCCAAACGTCACGTTGCGCCTGAAAATCAGAATGATTTTCAGCTTACAGAAGACCTTGTGGGCAACATGTATGCCGGATATTACGCTGGAACTCAAAGTTGGGAGGGTGGAGCCAACGGTACAACGTATGCTTTTCCCGATGCTTGGATTAACCGCCCATTCAAGGTTGCCTATGTAGACTTCTTGTCTTCGTGGAATGTTTTGCGCCAAAAGACCGACTCAACTACTATTCTTTTCGCAGTAGGCGAGGTAGTAAAAGTGGCAGCTATGCACAAGACTACTGACATTTATGGTCCAATTCCTTATACCAAGTTTGGTTTGGAGAGCCCTGTTCCCTATGATTCTCAGGAGACAGTGTACAAGGCTTTCTTTAAAGAATTAGACCATGCCATCGGCATTATGACTGCTTTCGACAAAGTAAACAAAGGAGCTAAACCGCTGGAGAAGTTTGATTTGATTTACAACAGTGACATTCCCAAGTGGATAAAGTTTGCCAATTCGCTCAAGTTGCGTCTTGCCATGCGCGTAAGCAAGGTTATGCCCGAAGCTAAACAGCTGGCTGAGGCAGCCGTAAACAATGAGTATGGTGTGATAGAGACCAATGATGAGAATCCCGTGATGAAGAGCAACTCGGCTTTGTCGTTCACTTACTTCAATCCGTTCTACAATCTCTATAGCGAAGAAGGCTATAACGAAGATCGCATGGGAGCCTCAATGGAAGTCTATTTGGTAGGGTATGAGGATCCACGTTTACCTGTTTTCTTCAAGCCGGCAGCCGATGGACAATACCACGGATTGCAAAATGGTCACAAAGATGGTAAACGATATATGGGCCATCGCATGCTTTCGCAGCCTACTATCACTCAGGCTACTCCTTATCTATGGATGAATGCTGCCGAAGTTTGGCTGCTTCGTGCCGAAGGTGCATTGTACAAATGGCAGATGAAGGGTGAAGCGAAAGACTTATATGCGAAAGGTGTTACCGTTTCTATGGAGCAACACGGCGTAGGAAAAGATGCCGAGGCTTATTTGGAAAGCGACAAAACGCCTATAGCTTATAGGGGTAGGGTTGATTGGAGAAGCTTGCCTGCACCCTCTACTATAACTCCTGCATGGGATGGGGGAGCTACCGAAGAAGAGAATTTAGAGCGTATTATTACGCAGAAGTGGATTGCTATCTATCCTTTAGGACAGGAAGCATGGAGCGAATTCCGCCGTACGGGTTATCCACGTCTCTTTCCTGTAGCCGATAACTTGAGTGGTGGCAAGGTAAGTACCACCGAACAAGTGCGTCGTTTGCCATTCCCTGAGTCTGAATATACCGGTAATAAGGCAGAAGTTGAGAAAGCTATCAAGTTGCTTGATGGTGAAGATACGGGTGGTACACGCGTATGGTGGAACAAGAAATAAATGCTGCTAACACAGCGATTTACAATCATCAATAAAGATAAATACGTATGAAAACTAGAAATATACTGATACTTGGTCTGCTAGGTGTTATGACATTGGGTGGCTTTACATCATGCAGTACTGAGATAGAAGCATTAGAAATAGTGAAGCCCGACCAAAAAACGGAGCAATATTATGCCGATCTGCGTGCTTATAAGCAACGCAAAGACCACGAGGTATTCTTCGGATGGTTCGGTGGATGGAATGCTAAATCATCTGATATGATAGGTTCTTTGAAGAGCGTTCCCGATAGTGTGGACATCATCTCAATTTGGAATGGAACCTATGATCGTGAGGATATGGAGTATGTGCAGAATGTAAAGGGTACCAAGGTCACCTTTACCAAGTTTGCACATGGCATACCCGATGAATTTATGAGTGGCGAAAAGCACGACATTGTGACCAAAGAAGGTATCGAAGCTTATGCAGTTGCGTTGGTCGATACGATGAAGAAGTATGGGTATCAAGGCATTGATCTCGACTATGAACCCGGATATTCCGATCCGGCAGGTGGCCCTTTCCGTGGTCCGTTGGTAGGTCCGGAATACCTTTATCCCAACTATCGCGACAATATGGAAATCTTTATTAAGAAGCTGGGCGAGTTTATTGGACCTAAATCGGGTACTGATTATTTGCTCATCATTGATGGTGTGCCTTTTGATGTGAAACCCGAATTGGCTCCATATTTCAACTATGGAGTGGTTCAGGCATATCGTAGTTCAAGTTATGGCAATCTACAATCGCGCTTTAATAGTGCTGCTGCCCGCGGTTGGAAGCCTGAACAGTATATCTTTGCTGAGACTTTTGAGGGAGGAAATTATAAAAATGGTGGCGTTTCCCATGTTCTTGAAGATGGTACCCGCGTTCCCTCGCTTCTCGGAATGGCACATTTCCTACCTGAATACGAAGGTAAGAAAGCAACCCGGAAAGGTGGATGTGGCACCTATCACATGGAGAACGATTATTATTCGTCGCCCAACTATCGCTTCACACGCGAGGCTATACGAATCATGTCAGAACATAAATAAGCTAATAAGTATATGAAAAAGATAAGTATAAAAAATCTGTCTCTCGTGCTTCTCATGGCACTTGCCACAGTGGCATGTAAGGAAGAGAGATCTACCTACGATGGGGTGTATATCGTAGGTACCGAAGACAAGTCGGTAACAGCTACCCTTACGGTTGACGATGTACCATCGGCTATCGGCATCAATGTGGCTTCTTCTGCAGTTGTAGACAACGATGTGCAGGTACAAATGGAAGTTCGTAATGATTTGGTAGCCCTGTTCAACAAAGAGCATCATAAGAATTACGAGGTGTTACCCGAAAAGGCGTACAGCATAACCAATGAAAAGCTGACAATAGAGCAGGGTAAACACATCACGACTAAGGCTCTGAAATTGAGCATTACTGATCGTGAACCCATGAAGATAGGTACTACCTATGTGGTTCCTATCAGCATTAAGAGTGTAGAAGGTACAGGTATGCCGGTGATAGAAGCGTCGCGTACCATTTATGTAGTGGTCAATCAGGTCATCATAACCAAGGCTGCCGACCTCACACAAGGATGGGGTAGAGCTTTCTATGTAGTTGATTTTGGCAAGGAGGGTAAGTATCCTACCCATGCCATGAAAGCACTTACGTACGAAGCACGTGTGCGTTTCCGCAAGATGACACCGAACAACAGCAAGTGGTGTTTCTCTATCATGGGCTTGGAAGAGAATTTGTGTTTCCGTACCAGTGGTAATGGTAAGGATGGTTGGAAACTGCAAACGGGCGACCCGATACACTTCGATTCGCGTGACGCTGTACCCAATGACAAATGGATACACGTAGCTTTAGTTTACGATGCAGTAGCCAATAAACGTCTCATGTACCTCAATGGTGAGTTGCAAGGTGAGGCTCCTGCCGGTCAATCTTTTATCGATATGACCAATCACTATGCACAGAGCGGCTTCTATATTGGTAACTCGGCTAACGACAATCGCACGATGGAAGGCTATATCAGCGAGGCTCGTGTGTGGGCTACAGCTCGCTCGGCTGCCGAACTCAAGAATAATGTATGCTGGGTAGACCCCACTACTGAGGGACTCTTGGCTTACTGGCGCTTCGATGGTGTGTCTGAGAAGGATGGTATGGTGGTAACCGACCTCACCGGTAATGGTTACGATGCACATTATAAAGGCTGGGACGAACCATCATTCGTTGATGCAGTGCGTTGTCCGGAATAGTATTGAGCATGATATGAGAACAAGCTTGAAGCTTGTGATGGATAGCTTTTAATCTATATGACAGCTCCCTACGCCAACGGTATCGGCAGTAGGGGGCTTTGGTATATAGGGTATGTGCTTCTAAGCTAAAGTGATAAAAGAATAGATATAACGATTTACAGCAGAAAAAATATGTTTGTAGTATATCGTATTCATAAATAATTATGTAAATTTGCGTGCTATTTCCGTATGGAAATTAACTCGAAAACATGAATCTGTCACAGAGAAGTAAAGGTAAAGAAAGTTATTTCAAACAACTCTTCGATACCTATTATGCACCGTTTTGTTTATATGCCAAACGTTTTATAGACGATACTGAGGTCAGAAACGATATTGTTTCCGACGTGTTCTTCCATGTTTGGCAAAAGATAGATGTTGATGAATTCCAAACAGAAACGGCTGTTGAATATATTCGTTTGGCTGTAAAGAGTCGTTGTCTAAATCATTTGAAACACCAGAATTACGAAATGGATTATGCCAAATGGTTCCAACAGCGAGCTCCTATCTATGCGGAATCACCCAATTATGTTTATACTCTTGATGAATTATACGAGAAGTTGACTGGTATCTTAAAGCAACTGCCCGATGAACAGCGTCGTATTTTCACTGAAAGTTTTATCAATGAGAAGACGCGAACCGAGATAGCCAAAGAGATGAATGTGAGTGTTAAGACGGTCCAGCGCTATAAAAATAAGGTTATGGAAATACTACGGAATCAACTGAAAGACTATTTGTTGATAGCACTTCTATTCCATTTGGTACGTGAAAAGATAACATAAGAGTTTGTTGCAACGGCTCCCCAGCGTTATTGCATCAACTTTACAGCATTGCTGTCTTTGCTTAGCAGGTTTGCTGTTAAGGCTTTGCAGAGACTTCTAGTTGATTCTTTCCCAAGAAGAGGGAGAGAGTTTTTAGTTAACAAGTAGATTGGTTGACGGCTAAATCTGTTTATGAGTGAGGAGTTAGAAATGATGAGTTTTGAGGATAAAGATAGGGGTAGTAGCGAGGGGGAGGTCTCCCGTGTCTCTTAGTAAGCAATGTTATTTGCTGATAAGGTATGCTGTGTAGGGACTACATTCCGCCCCTTTCGGGCTTCTTCTTCTCCAGTTTGATGAATAGCAAGCCGATGCCCGTCCACACGAGTTCGCGCAGTCTGACAAGTAATGCCACGAAGATGCCGGCGCTAGCTGTGATACCTAATGCGGTGGTAGACATCAAAAAGCCACCTTCACGACCACCTAATTGCAGGGGAATGAAGAATAGTAAGTTGGCAAAAAGGGTGGTGAAAGCTATGATTAGGATACATTGCAGATAGCTGACTTGTGGCATGAGTACCAACAATATGAAGAATACTTCCAATGCAGAACAGATGCGACAACCCAATTCCAGCAATACTGCCGATACAAATGTCTTAGGATTCTGCTTGTGTAAGGCTGCTATCTGATTGTCGATAGTATCAAGTTGTTCGCGATGTTGCTCAATGAAAGGTTGTGCCCAACGCTTCAAAACGGGGATATGTCGCAACAAATTCATGGCTCTGACGGCCAATCCTTTGCGGTATCCTGAAGTAAAGAACCAGATTCCAAGTACACAAAAGGCACCTGTGGCGAGCAATAGGCAGCCCATCAGGAAGTTGACGTGTTGCGTAAAGATATACAAGAAGATGGAAAGAGTCCAAAACCAGAAATGACTGAAGATATGCGTCATGGCATAAAGGATGACCGATGACGATGCTCGCTCGGTTCCTATCTTCGGTGCCAACGACATGATGCGGTAGGGTTCACCCCCCATGAGTCCGCCCGGAGTGGCGTAATTGAGTGCGAAACCTGATACCGTAATCTTGTACAACCACCAAAATGATACAGGAGAACGCTTACCATTGCCAGTCGCCTTGTCTTGACTATGAATGATGATATACCATGCTCCCGTATTAAAACAATAGAGGAACAGCCATAGGAGTAGCACGGCAAAGAACCAATAGCCGGCATGTTTCAGTCCGTCCCATACCGCTGCAAAGTCGAGTTGCGTCACCATAATGACCAGCACGACAATGCCAAAGGCAAAGAATGCGTTCTGGTATTTCTTGTTCATGACTCAGTTTGTGTGTCAGTATCTGTGTTTGGCTTGCTTTGTGGTTTCCGGGGTGCACCGTTCTCATGCTTCTTAGGGATGGAAAATCTCACCTTCTCGCTCTCATCGCGCTTCTCGTGATAGAGTTTGGGAAGTGGGTTGCTCATTGGCTCATCGTAGCGTTGACGGTTGCGGAACACATCTATGGCCAAGAAGATGGCATGTCTGAATGCGGTCTCATCAGTTACTCCTTGCCCTGCAATATTGAAACAAGGAGTCATGTCGGGCGATGTGGTAGCGATAGGGATACCGGCTGCAAACTTCACGCTACGTTCGTCGGTGAGCGCTTTGAAAGGTGCCATGCCTTGATCGTGATACATAGCCAAAATACCATCGAATTCGTCGTAGGCTCCACTGCCAAAGAATGTAGTGGCAGTATAAGGGCCGAAAGCTTGTATACCTTGGGTTGCCAGTTCTGAGATAGCCGGTTCGATAATTTCTTTCTCTTCAGTTCCTAGCTCACCTTCTTTATTGATGGTGTTCAATGAGAGCACGGCAATGCGGGGATTGGAGATGTTGAAATCTCTACGCAAGGTTTCAAAGAAGAGTTTTGCTTTACGCTCTACGTTATCTTTAGTGATGTCTGAAGCTATGTCTTTAAACGAACTGCGATTAGAAACCATGGCGATACGCAGATCGTCGTGAACACATATAATCATGGATTTCTTGCCTTCGCCTAAAGAAGTCTCTATATATTCAGCATGACCGGGAAACTTGAAGCCTTCAGCTTCGATGTTTGCGCATGATAGGGGAGCGGTCACCAGTACGTCGTAGAGATCTTTGCGGTAGTCGGTCATAGCACAATCGAGTGCTTTTAGGGCTGCCTTTCCGCTTTCGGGGGTGGGCTGTCCCAAATCAACTTTTACTTCTTCGTCGAAGCACGGAATCAAGTTGATGCGGTCGTCTTCTATTTCTTCGGCACCATTGATGATGCTGAAATTGGTCTGTACGTTCAGGGCTTTGCGATGATAAGCTGCTGTTTTGGGCGAACCATATATGATAGGGGTGCACAATTCAAGCATCTCTGGTTCTGCAAAAGTTTTGAATATGAGCTCATATCCTATTCCGTTGGTGTCGCCATGTGTGATAGCCACACGGATTTTTCTATTTTCGTTCATGTCTTTTATATTGATGTTATTCAGTTAGTGGCTTTCGTCTTCAGGGTGAAGAGAACGGCCTCAGACTGTCTTATTAAATTTCTTTTCTTTGTTTCGGGTGCATATACGAATGCTTCGGCAATGATGAGGCGTTGATGGATGCTGTCGGTTTTGATGCGACAGACAAACGGTCCACCCATGGCATCGCCTTTCATGGTCCACAATCCACGAATGAATTGGCGGAAAATGAGCGATTCGGTGACTGTCTGCATGTACATAGAGTCGGTCTCGCCCTTGATATTTTCACGCATCACACTGTCTCTTATGTGAGTAAATACTTCCGATGTGATGTTCTTCTTTATAATCTTTTGCGGGAGCGTATAGATACATATGCTCTGCATTCCGCTTGTGGTATTGTTGGATAACCACACGAAGTTGCGCCCCCATTTACTAGCCGTCATGTCGGCCGGAATCCATATTGTGATGCCAAGTCGATGCTGTAGCATCTTCTCCATCTTCACATTGCGATGGGTTTTGAGTTGTGCCACGGTATTTTCCATCTCATTTTGGAGTAAGATGTCTCTTACTTTCCGTCCCAAAAGATCTTGTTTGGCTCTTAAAGCACTTATCGATGGAGCATATATATGTAGTATCAATTGGGGTGATGCATACACGTTACGTTCCATTTTCAGTCTCACTTGTGAATAGACTGTGAAGTCTATTGAGAGCATTACGATGTTGCGAGCACTCTGTGTAATGGTATTGAGTGTGGTCGCAGATGTGGTAGAAACGTCGAACGATGGCTCCGGTTGCGGGAGTGCTTCCACATCTGTCGTGAGCATTTGGTACACGATGCTGTCTTGGTCGCCCGTAAGTAGTACCTCGTAGGGGCGTCCTCCGCTCTTGGGTAACAAACCACTGCGACTTTGGCATGCCGTTAAGATCGCTCCCATGAGTAGCAATACTATTTTAAGATGTGCTCTCATCCTTTCTCACTTCGCCAATCTTCTTGGCCGTGCTCAGCAATCCGCAGGCCGCAAAGATATCTTGTCCTCTGCTAGCTCTGATGGTTGTAAAGATGCCATGAGCCGTGAGATAGTCGCGAAATGCCTCCATCTTTTTCTCATCGGCACCGTGTAAAGGCACGTTAGGAATCTGGTGGAAACGTATTAAGTTGATGCGGCACTCCATACCTTGGAGCAGTTTGATAATCTCACGGGCATGTGTCATAGAGTCGTTGACCCCACCAAACATGATATATTCAAACGAGAGACGACGTTGGTGCGAGAAATCGTAGTTGCGAAGCAAGTCGACTATCTCTTGAATGCTGATACCTTTTTGAGCCGGCATGAGCTGGGCACGCTGCTCGGCTATGGGCGTGTGCATGCTAATAGCTACATGGCAATCGCTCTCTTCGAGGAATCTTTTCAGTTTATTCTTAACGCCCACGCTGCTGACAGTGATGCGTTTGGGGCTCCATGCATAAGCGTAGTCGGCTGTAAGTATCTCTGTTGTTCTCAACACATTGTCCAAATTGTCCATTGGTTCGCCTTGTCCCATGAACACGATGTTTGTGAGTTTCTCGCGTTCGGGCAAGGAATAGATTTGGTTAAGGATGTCGCGAGCATCCAAATTGCCTTCAAATCCCTGTTTGCCTGTTTGACAAAAGAGACAGTTCATCTTGCATCCCACCTGCGAAGAGACACACAGTGTGGCTCTATCATCGTCGGGGATGTAGACTGTTTCGACAAATTTACCGTGTTGAGTAGGGAATAGATATTTGATAGTTCCATCTTTAGAGTGCTGCGCATCAATCGGGCCTGCACATCCAATTTCGTAACTTTCGGATAATTTTTCTCGATTAGCTTTCGAGATATTGGTCATCTCTTCTATGCTTTTGACATGTTGACCATAGATCCACTTGGCCATTTGCCCACCTGTAAAGGCCGGCATTCCTAAATCTTTGGCCACAGATTTCAGTTCGGGCAACGTCATTCCTAGAAGTGATTTTTTTTCACTAATCATCGTGCAAAGGTAACTGTTTTCGGCGAGAAAGTATTATCTTTGTGTCATATTTTATTGGAAGGGAAGAATATGAGAGAAGAATTGCAGTCTGATAAAAACCTACAACAATTTTTTAATGGTCAGTTAGAGGTGTGGGAGGATGCTCGGCAACGTTTCCACGATTTGGCCGATGTAACGGTAAAAGACTTCGGCATGGTGCGTTTGCAGTTCAATTCGGCACGTATGGTGAGCACAGGAGCAAAGATAGATAAGAAGACTCTGCAAAAGAGAGCTTGTTTCTTGTGTGCGCAGAATCGGCCTGCTGTACAGACATCGTTGCCTTTCGGTGATGATTTTGAGATTCTGATTAACCCTTTCCCTATTCTCCCTATCCATTTTACAATACCTGCTCGCATACATCAACCGCAGAGTATTCAAGGGCATTATGGTGCTATGCACCGGTTGTTGATGGAGCATCCCGGTTTAACGGTGTTTTATAATGGGCCTAAATGTGGTGCGAGTGCACCCGATCATATGCACCTTCAGGCTGGTACAGGGTGTGAATTGCCACTTCAAGCGAATTGGAAGAAACTCTCTGAGCAGATGGAGGTCATCTGCGAGTTGTCCGGTGGAGACCGATTGGGGGCTATTGATGGATTCTGTTGCCCACTGTTTGCTATCGTATGTAAATCGTCGGAGAATAACGAAAAACTTTTCGAGCAACTTTATAAGGCCATGCCAATGCGCGAAGACGAAACAGAACCAATGATGAATATTGTGTCTTGGCGCGATGGTGAAGAGTATATCTTTGTAATCATCCCACGAAAGAAGCATCGCCCTGACTGTTATTTCGCAGAAGGCGAAGCCCAGACACTAGTAAGTCCGGGGGCTCTTGACATGTCGGGACTTATTATTACGCCTCGTCCGGAAGACTTTCAGAAGTTATCGGCAGAGGATGCTGAGGCTATTATTGTTGAGTGTGGAATTGGTCGGGATACAATGTCTCAAATTATTGAAAGATTAAAACGTCAATTCATAGAAGAACAAACAGTTCTGTCTATTTTCCATCAAAAGCAGCCAAATGTATCTGTTGGCATCGTCAGTGCGCAGAAGTTAGCTTTTACGTTGAATTCTCCTTATGAGGTAGAGGGACAAATTGTAATAGGAAAACAGGAGGTGCTACTGGTTGATGGGATGATTCTGTGGAATGGGAAAGAATGCGATGGACTTTCTTTCTTACCGCATACGGCTGATGCTTCATTCTCGTTGGAGGATGTAACGATAGGTATCAACTTTCATTGGGAACGAAAAGAGGTACAGACTTTTCTTGGTATTCTGCGCTTTGTGGTTGATGGTGACCACATCCACGCTATCAATGAACTTCCTGTAGAACGCTATTTGGAAAGTGTCATTTCAAGTGAAATGAGTGCCACCTCAAGTCTAGAATTGCTCAAGGCGCATGCTGTCATCTCGCGTAGTTGGCTCTTGGCACAGATGGAAAAGAGAAAACGAATAGGTGAAGAAAACAAAAAACGGCCTTCGTATATGAAGACCGATGACGAATTGATACGTTGGTACGATCGTGAAGACCATACATTGTTTGATGTATGTGCCGATGACCACTGTCAAAGATACCAAGGAATAACAAAAGAAACGAGTCCACATGTGAAAGAAGCAATTCGACAAACGAGTGGACAAGTGCTTACTTCACGAGGTGAGATTTGCGATGCGCGTTTCTCGAAGAGTTGTGGTGGGGTGATGGAAGAATTTCAATATTGTTGGGAAGATACGCCGAAAAATTATCTTGTGGCTCTTGCCGATACTCCCAACGAGCATGTATTTCCTGATTTAAGGATAGAGAAGGAAGCTGATAAATGGATACGTACGGCTCCGGAATCGTTCTGCAATACGCACGATACGCACGTGTTGAGTCAGGTGTTGAATGATTATGACCAAGAAACTACCGACTTCTATCGTTGGCAAGTGGACTATACACAGCAGGAATTGGGCGCTCTGATACTGAAGAAAACGCAGATAGACTTCGGTCAGATACTTGATTTGCAGGCTGTAGAACGTGGAAAGAGTGGACGAATATGTAAGTTGCGTATAGTCGGAACCAAGCGGACTTTTACGATAGGAAAGGAATTGGAGATACGTAGAGCATTGAGTGAGAGCCACCTTTACAGCAGCGCCTTTGTGGTAGATAGAGTGGGTATGGATGCCAATGGAGTGCCTCAACGATTCCATATCATCGGCGCAGGGTGGGGACATGGTGTCGGATTATGCCAAATCGGTGCCGCTGTGATGGGTGAACAGGGGTATCTTTACAATCAGATTCTACAACATTATTATCCCGGTGCAGCTGTGAGTCGTCTCTATTAAGCGTTTTTAGAATACCATGAATGTACGTATGACGAGATATAAGAATCCTTGGTTGTGGGTGTCGGAGCTGTCGTTTGTAGACGAACTGGCTTTCGTGGCACTCATGACCTTGTCTATGATTCTTTATAAACAATTGGGTTTGAGCAATGCCGAAATTACTTTTTATACTTCATGGTTCTATCTTCCATGGGTATTGAAGCCATTGTTGAGGCCGTTTATCCCCTTTGTAAAGGACAAACGCGTCTATGTTTCGACGATACAACTGCTGATGGGGGCTGCCTTTGGAGGTGTGGCTTTCTTCATCCCATCTAAAGAATGGTTGCAGGGAACGCTCTTTTTCTTTTGGTTGATGGCCTTTGCTACTGCCACACATAGTGTGTTTGGCAGTAACTATTACGAACAAGAGCCTGCTCAATGGCGTAGGTTTCGAGTGAAAGGAATTTATTCCATATTCCATCATTTGGCTATCATTTTCGGACAAGGTATACTTGTTATGATAGCTGGAAACCTACAGGTAATCTATCGTAATAGCATCAGCTATTCATGGAGTTTGGTATTTTATGGGGTGGCGGGCTTGTTTATAGCCTTTTGGTTGTGGATTCATTATGCATTGCCGGGTTTTCGTGAGTATATAAAAAGAGAGCAAGTGGATATTAGAACACAATGGATGGATTTCAGACAGATAGTCGGTGAATTTTTACGAAGACCTGAAATTGGGTTAGGTATGCTCTTTGCTCTGCTCTATATCATGCCCCAAGGACTGTTGATACGAATGGCACCACTCTTCTTATTAGATCCTCTGCGTAATGGAGGATTAGGACTTTCACCGCAAGAATTTGGTTTTGTGCAAGGTACGGTGGGCGTTATAGGATTGGCATTTGGTGGACTTCTCGGTGGAATGGCAATCCGTCAATCGGGTTTAAAGGCTTGGTTGTGGCCCATGGCATTGGCTTTTACATTGCCCGATGTGGTATATATATTTTTGAGCCATGTACTCCCGACGAGCCTGATGGTGATTAATCTATGTGTATTCTTAGAGCAGTTGGGGTATGGTTTCGGTTTGATGGCTTATATGTCATGTTTGTCTTATTACAGTCAAGGGGAACATAAGCATCTGTACCACTCCCTCTTGATGGCCATGATGGCACTTGGGATGATGATTTCCGGTCTCTTTTCGGGAATGATACAAGCTGAAGTGGGTTATAAAACATTCTTTACCATCGTTGTGGTAAGCAGTATTGCAACCTTTATTGTTGTTGCATTGGTGAAAAGACAAACTGATATCCGCAACTAAGCCCTTGAACGTCCTTATTGCGTTTCGCACTGCTGTTTTGCCCCGTCCGCAGGCGCGGATTGCATTTCACGGCGGTGTCTTGCCCCGTCCGCAGGCGCGGATTGCGTTTCGCGGCGGTGTCTTGCCCCGTCCGCAGGTGCGGATTGCATTTCGCGGCGGTGTCTTGCCCCGTCCGCAGGCGCGGATTGCGTTTCGCGGCAGTGTCTTGCCCCGTCCGCGGGTGCGGATTGCATTTTGCGGCGGTGTCTTGCCCACCGCACCGTCCTCCCACCTCCATGAGAAGCGGCAGCTTGGCCACCATCAAAGCCTGCGTTCCATCCGGGAAAATGGGATTACTCGTTTGGAGTGAAATTCCTGTCTATTTCCTACATGGCAAAGATATTGAAGCCGCCGTCAACAACAGCTACTGTTCCGGTAACGAATGCAGAGGCTTCACTCATGAGATAATGGATGGTGCCACACAGTTCTTCGGGTTTACCCATGCGCCCAAATGGAGTTTGGCGAATGACGTCCTGCCCACGCTCGGTATAGGTCCCGTCGGGATTGGTAAGTAATGTTCGATTCTGTTCGGTAATGAAAAAGCCGGGGGCAATGGCGTTGACACGGATGCCTTCGCCAAATTTTTTAGCCGTCTCATGAGCCATATAGGCCGTAAAATTGCTGATACCGGCCTTCGCAGCAGCATATCCACAGACGCGAGTTAGCGGTCTGAAGGCTGCCATACTGGAAAAATTGATGATGCTTCCCTTCCCTTGAGCTACCATCGGTCGTAAGAATACCTGCGTGGGTATGACAGTTCCGGTGAGATTTAAGTTTAAAACCTGTAGGAATTGGTCGGGTTTAAGGTCGAAGAAGTTTTGGTTAGGGCCGATGGTTGCACCGGGCTGATTGCCGCCGGCAGCATTCAACAGCGTATCCACTTTGCCATATTTCTCTATAATATCCTTGCAATTCTGCTCTACGACAGTCTGATTCATGACATCGGTCTTGAAGAATGATGCTTCACCACCGGCATTTTTAATATCTTCTACTATCGTATTTCCCACCTCTTCTTTACGGCCTAGAATGGCCACCTTGGCTCCGTTTTCTGCCAGATATTTCGCAATACAGCGTCCTAATACACCTGTGCCGCCTGTGATGACGACCACATTATCTTTGATATCGAATAAATTGTTCATGGTAAATAGTTAATCAAAAAATCCCGGTTGTTTATAATCTATTCCTAGTTCGCGGTCTACAGTGGCGAGAATACCCTGCACTTGCCCCATGGCAAACATGCGTCCAAGGAAACTGTATCCCGCATTATACCCTCGTTCGGCATCATTGAGCATCGTCATTCCATGGTCTACGCGCATGGGAAGACGGGGATTGGTACGTTCGAAGATACGTACCAATTCGATGATGTCGGCGCGGCCACCTAGATGGCTGGCCTCTGTAAAGTCTCCATTTGGGAAAATGTGGCATGAACGCAAGTGTACGAAACTAGTGCGCGATGCATATTTGCGAGCCAATTCCACCACATCGTTATGTGCACCAGCCGATAGACTGCCTGCACAGAAGGTTAATCCGTTGTGTACATTGTCCACTGCATGGAGGAACCAAGCTATGTCTTCATCGTTTGTAACGATGCGTGGAAGTCCCAAGATGGGGAAGGGTGGGTCGTCGGGATGTACGCACATGTATATATTACATTCGTCGCAAGTGGGCATGATAGCGTTGAGGAAGTAGCGCATGTTTTCGCGTAATTGGTCACGCGTGATGCCTTTGTAGAGGGAAAGCAGCTCGCGGAAGAGTTCTACTGGGTGTTCATCATCCTCTTTGATGTTTCCGCTGACGAATCCTTGTGTCTTTACGATGATATTTTCTACCAATCTATGGTCGTCTTCAGGAGTCATTGTACGTTTCAATTGCTCTACTTCTTCCAAGATGGCAGGACTCCAATCCTTTTCAGCTCCATCTCTCTTGAGAATGCAAATATCGAAATAAGCAAATTGGGCATGAGAGAAATAAAGATTGGTACTGCCGTTTGGATTGGCATGCGACAAGTCTGTACGTGCCCAATCCAGTACAGGCATGAAGTTATAACATACCGTATGGATGCCTTCTGCGGCAAGATTATGCAGACTCTGTTTGTAATTTTCTATTAATGTATCGCGGTCTGGCGAACCATATTTGATACCTTCGCTCACAGGAAGACTCTCTACCACACTCCAACGCATACCATAACTTTCTATGTATGTGCGGAGAACATGTATTTGCTCTTGCGCCCAAATCTCTCCATTAGGCACATCGTGTAAGGCTGTGACAATGCCTTCCACACCTATTTGTTTCAGCATGCCAAGTGTTATCTTGTCGTTTTTGCCGAACCATCTCCATGTTCTTTCCATGAATTTCCCTTTGTTTTATCTGATTAGATTATATGCTTGCAAACTTAGTGAAATTATCCGAATTCTCCGTCCATTATTTGTTCAATTATCGTAAAAAAAGGTTTTTCTTTGTGCGAATGATATATTTACTGTATATTTGCAGCGGAATAGCGATTCCATACATCGTTATCATCACGGGGTTGACTGGATTTGACAGCGGGATGAAGTAGGATGTAAGCACGCGGAGGCTCGTCGGCTACCTCCATAATCTGAGTGGACACAAATTTAATTGGCGAAAACAATTACGCTCTCGCTGCCTAATCGAAGTACAGTAGATTACTGGCTTTATCCCTTCACTAGGTGAGGGGACGAGACATCGCTCCAAGGATGTTGTTCCGAATCTGAGGACTTAGCGGTGCAGGAAAATCGGAAATAGTCTATGTAAGCCTCGTTGCATGGATGAAATTTAGAGGATAAGGTTGCAGTTGGTGGTCCGGGTCTTGCTGCAATTCGAAAATTGAAGGCCGGAATAAGCGTGTAGAAAGCATGTTATTTCCCTGTTTGGACGTGGGTTCGAATCCCACCAGCTCCACTTGATGTACTCTAAACAAGAGTTTTTAGGAAATTGATTAAATCAGATAATCGTCGTAATATCAATGAGTTACGACGATTATTTATTTATATATATCCCTGTTTGGGAGTACATACAGATATCACCAAGTCGCTCAAAAGACTCCCAACTGGCTACAATATGGCTACAGGAAAAATCATCTTTCTAAAATTGTAGCCAGTGATACCATACAGAGTACACATAGATACCGTATACTTCATTGTTATTCAAATAATTATGTCGAACTTTGCAGCTGTAAAAACAATGCGTAACTCACCCGTAAGCGGGACAGAAACACATTTTACTTCTGCATTAAAAACTTGTAAGTATGAAAAGTATTTTTAGAACAAGCTTCTATTTGCGAAGCAATTATTTGAACAAGGAAGGAAAATCTTCAGTTATGATGCGTATTCATCTTAATGGAGAAAGAGTAGCTCTCGGTACAACGGGGGTTAACGTTGACCCAGAAATGTGGGACAGTACATTGGGTAAAGTACGAGGACGAACTAAGGAGGCTTTGGCTACCAATGCCCAGCTAACGAGCATTAGCACTGACCTTCAAGTAATATTCCAGCGCTTGGAATTTTCTGATGAGTTGAGTTTAGAACGGATTAAGTCTGAATATTTGGGCAAGCGTGAGACTATGGAAACCATACTCTCATTGTTTACCAAATACAATAATGATATGTATGCACAGATAGGCTGTGGTGTAAGTAAGGCAAACTATCGCAAGTTTGATATATGTAAGCGCCACTTTACTAAGTTTCTTGAAATAAAATATGCCCGAACTGATCTTAATGCCATAGAACTTACACCTATCGTTATTCATGATTTTGATGTTTATCTTAGAACAATAGTGGGACAAAGTTTTAACACAGCTATTAAAACCTTAAAAACGTTCAAAACCGTCATCATATTTGGACGTAAGGCTGGTGTATTCAATCATGATCCTTTTCTCAACATCCACTTCAAGACCAAACGAGTGGATCGGGGATTTCTTACAGATGAAGAGATTGATGCCATAATGCACAAAGAATTTGCTACGCAACGACTGGTCAATGTTCGAGACATATTTTTATTTTCATGCTTTACAGGTTTAGCTTATGTTGATGTTGCCAACCTTACAGCTGATAATATAATTACAATGGATGGAAAGCAGTGGATAGTTACGGCAAGAAAGAAAACCGATACGTTAAGTCATATCCTTCTTCTTGATATTCCAAAAATGATTATAAAGAAGTATGCAGGCTGTGCTAAAAATAGTAAACTTATACCCATTCTCAGCAATCAACGAATGAACTCTTATCTGAAGGAGATTGCAGATGTTTGCGGTATCAATAAGAACCTTACCTTTCACATGGCTCGACATACTTTTGCAACAATGATGCTTACCAAAGGTGTTCCTCTTGAGTCTGTATCAAAAATGTTAGGACATTCGAGTATTACCACTACACAACTTTATGCTCGCATAACAAACAAGAAAATAGAAAATGATATGCTTGCAGTGTCAAAAAAAATAGATAAATTCAATTTTGTAAGTTCGCCAGCAACTAAAGTAACTAAACAGTATTGCACGAAAAAGAATAGTACAACTATTATTACATCTAATCAATAAAAATATGGAAACAACAAAGAAAGAGCTTTCTTACTTCCGTTTGAAGTTGGAAGCGTATCTCGGAGAACATTTTCCAGAGAGAATGAATGAAAATACGTTTATAACAGCTCGTGCAGACGAAGCATTGACAACTTACTGCGATGCTTGGAAAAGCCACACTAATTTGACCCACGCTGGCAAAGTATTTTAGACCCAGTAAAACGATTTATTATTGACCCACT
>NZ_JBWPWW010000026.1:0-17418 GCF_056590795.1 Prevotella sp. C0026C3
TATATAAAACAAGTAAAGAGTCGACTCTTGTACTACTTATCTGTTTATGTAAATCTTTTCAAAGAACGATTTCTTATATGCTTCGTTATTAAGCGAAAGCGGATGCAAAATTATAGCTTTTTATCCTTACCACCAAATATTTAAACCAATATTTTGCGAAAAAACGAGATTTTAAGTGCAACATTGATGTGAGTCAAGGGAAAAGACAAGCTTTTTCGCAAAACAGCAAGAATTGACAAACCATAATATACAGCTTACAAACTAACAAAAGCAAACGGCAAAAGATCCTTTACAGAGTTTACAATATAAACTCCATCTGTACCATATAAATATACTTCCATATCAGAATGATAACGCTCTTCTATCTCTAACATCACTTGTCGACATGCTCCACAAGGGGTTATCGGCGATTCTAGCATTCCCTTATCATTTCGTGCCGCAATGGCAATTGCCTTTATTGCCTGCATAGGTTGTTGAGCTTGGGCAGCAAAGATAGCTGTACGTTCAGCACACAAACCAGAAGGAAATGCCACATTTTCCTGATTTGCCCCTATCACAACATCCCCATTATCAAGCAACAAGGCTGCTCCGACATAAAAGTGACTGTAATCTGCATACGAATTCTGCGTTGCGGCAATAGCTTTATCTATCAATTCTTGATAGACAGCGTCCAATTCTTCTTTCCGACAATATTTATATGAGATTTCAATTTTACGATTTTCCATATTAACTATATCTTTATTTATATTCTAATCTTTTGTACTCTGTCTTTCATAAGCTCCAATATCAGGATGTTCTAATCTAGGTATTCCTGTCCTATCAGTATACGAGGATTTGGATTTATCTCCTTTATCATTTGCCAAAGATGCTGATGATAAGCGGAAATCATATACTAAATTTCGTTCGTCAACCTTCATAAAGTTCTTCTTTCCTGCAGCGATGGTATCATCCACATTCTCATATTGCACATTCAAAAAACGATTGACATTCTCACTTGTAGGCTCTACTGTGCGCAAAAGGCATGATGAAAATTGATAATTAAAGGTCGATGCTTTATTATTAGAACCTCCAATAACATCCTTAGCATAACCTGTTATCAAACTATTATCACACGTAAATAACTCAAGCGCACCACTCGAATTAGAGATATTCAAAGCATATCCACGCGCAGAATCAAAAGGATAGAACTGCGCTATCGTGCAACCTTGTACCTCTACGCGTCCACCATTCGCAAACAGACAATCATTCAAACTGTTCGATAATTGACTATCATGAATCTTTAAATGAGCCGATTGAGCAGTAACTCCATAGCCTTTACAATTATGTATGGTGGAATTAGAAATGGTCAACTCAGAATTCTCATCGCATTGCACACCAGTATGCGCCCCATGCAATTCGACATATTGCAGTCGATTGTTCGTAGATTCAGAGTAAAACCGTAGCCCACCCCACTGTCCACTCACACGGTCATAAGGCAAATAGTCGAACACTCTGTCCAATCTATCGCCACGCATCAAAACTTCAGAATCCTTGTTCCCCTCACAGACAAGTGTCCCTTTTACATCAATTCCGGCACCATCATGAAAATACAAAGATGTTCCTCCAGCAATGCGAAGCGTAGCTCCACGGCTAATCGTTACCTTACCATATATTATAATAGGTGTAGATGAAGCCAATTGGGTATCTTCACTAACTACTAGATTATTCATTTTCAAAGCATTCCAAGTCCACGCTTTCAAATGAACCTTCTGCTCTACTCCACTTTCCAACTTAAAAACAAGTTCATCCTGACACAGTTGTGGTTTATCTTGATTGGTCGTTGGGGCTGTAAATTCCACATAAACTCGCAGGCTATCTCCACTACGAACCTCCAAGTCGTTTACTTGATAACCCGCTGTTTTACCTAGATATACTCCGTCAATATTTGCTCTAAAACCGTTTTGATTTCCACCAGCCAACTTCGCATTGGCCAATTTAATTCCTTCTCCCGAACGATTATAAACCCAAAACGAACGCGTAGACGAAGGTATATTGGAAAACACAGTATCAATTGATACCGTATCAGCAGAATAGACTAACATCTTATTCGGTGAAGTTGTGAACGATTCTTCGTTCATACAAGACACTGATACAAGCGAGAATACCGCTACTAAAAATATAAAACAAAATGTTCTCATCACTTATAATAACGAAAATCACCTGTTTTTATTTCTTACATACCAAGAATGGGTGAAGAAATTGTATATGATTAAAGATAATACCACCAAACATAAAGCCAACAAAAGCACCTGCTCTCGACTGGCTTGAAGAAAATAAAAGCTAACAAACAAGCCAACCGCCAATCCTCCTTCCCACAGCAGAAAGAACGTACTCTGCGAAGTACCACGTTCACAATGACGACTTAACTTAATGAGAAACAACAAAGTACGCGAACTTACTAAACCAACACCTAAGCCTAATAAGAATGCCGAAATCCATAAATGTGTCAATCCATGACGAAGATACATAATCAATATAGAGGCTCCAATACAAAGAAAACCTGAAATATTTTCACTCTTCAAATCGGCATTTGCAAACGCAAACTTCTCTGCAAGGAGAGCTACCAAGAAGCCTCCCATCAATAAAGCATAGAATGTTTCCGAATGGCTCAAACTAAAAAGTAAGCCAACAGCAATAGTTGTTAATAAGAAATTAAAGAACAACATGGCTCCATGCGACAAGAAAAATCGGTCGAAACTCATAACATGTGCATCTTCTTCCGGGGCTCTAAAAGAAAAATGTACGACCGAAAGGAACACAAAAGCAAGCACAGCTAATACAGCCGAAACCAAAAATGTATCAAGAATATTGAATTTAAACACCACCAACATTCCCACAACCGGTCCCAACGACAAAGCAAAACGACGAAGCCAAGCTGCCGAATAATTTGCTTCCGTACGATAGAACGACTCGCAAGAATCAATGACCAACGTACTTGCAAGAACCATCTCGGCCAATCCAAAGAATGCTCCCAACAAGAAACGCATAGCCAACATGCCAACTGCAAGTCCCCCCTGTGAGAACAATCCTGCATTCTTAAACATCAACCACATCAACACATACAAAGCCGCTACTACCAAAATAGCCTCCTTGCACACCAAATGTCGACATCTGGATTTGACCAAATAAGAGCAAAATGCCCCCAAGGCAAACAGGCCTATACCATAAGTTCCGAAAGCTAAACCTACAATATCAGAAGATGCAAAGTAGGTTTTACCCAAATAAGGTATCGACACCATCTGCACATACACAGACATGGTCAAGAACAATCCCACCAATGCCAGCATCCAAAAACTACGATGCCATAATCCTATGTGTATAGGGGAGTTTTGCGTATCCATTGCATTATCTCTAACAAAAATATCAATAACTTTCGTTGCCGTTTGGAAAATCAACCTCTTTGACTGCATTGATATAATCCTCTACCCCTGCCGTCATCTGCCCTCTTAATTCTGCAAACCGTCTCAAGAACTTTGGTTTGAACTCCTCTGTCAACCCCAGCGCATCTGCATAAACAAGGATTTGCCCATCAGTAGCATTACCCGCGCCGATTCCAATAGTTGCACAAACCACCGATTCAGTAACCTTTGCCGCCAATGCTGCAGGTATTTTCTCTAGCGTAATACCAAAGCATCTCGCTTCTTCTAGTGCATGAGCATCGGCCAACAACTTCTCTGCTTCAGCCTCTTCTTTCGCTCTCAACCCATAACCACCAAACTGATGGATACTTTGAGGGGTCAGACCAAGATGCCCCATCACCGGAATACCAGCATTGACAATAGCCTTTACCGTATCAACAATTTCAATACCACCCTCCATTTTCAATGCATCAACACCGGTCTCCTTCATGATTCTAATAGCATTTCGGAGCGCTTCTTCCTTGCTTATCTGGTACGATCCCATCGGCATATCACAAATTACCAAAGCATGCGAAACTGCTTTGGCCACCGATTTTGCATGATATATCATTTCATCAACAGTGATCGGGAGCGTATCAGCATTTCCTGCCATCACGTTGGAAGCCGAATCTCCTATCAAAATTCCATCAATGCCGGCAGCATCTATAATGCCGGCTGTCGTATAATCATAAGCAGTCAACATAGCTATCTTTTCACCGGAATTCTTCTTCTCAATGAATGTTTTGACCGTAACTTTCTTCTTATCTGTAGTTAAATATCCCATTTTAAATATTCTTTTATACATTCATACTCACTCATCTAGTAAGTATTCCATTTTAACTATATTTCTATCAATTTGGTGCAAAGCCCTAACAGTAGTGCTGCTTCCATTTTGCAGCGAAACTGCATAGGCTTGTCAGCAAGACTGCCAAACGTTTGCAGCAAACTCATATCGTTTCAACATGAAGCAGATTGTGGACTCTTACCCTGTTTAAAAGCACTTACTAACTCTTTAAAACCCTTATTTATATAATCCGTCCATACCACATCTGCATACGGAAGGATAGCTTCTTGGGGATTTGTCGTAGCCAAACCAACAACAAACATTTGCGCCGAACATACCGCACGCAGCCCATTATAGCTATCTTCTAAACCTACACAAACTTGTGGAGAGGCCCCAAAATGCTGAGCACCAAGCAAATAACATTCCGGATGGGGCTTACCATTCGTAAAGTCTTCGCTCGTAAAAATATGGTCAAACAAGTCTAAAAATTCCTTATGCTGCGCATATACATTCTGCATCTTAGGCCGATTACTGCTCGTTACTACGGCAGTCTTTACTCCATGCTTGCGTAAATCTAGAATAAATTCGACCACACCGGGCAGATAATCAAAGTGCATCTGAGTTTCAAATTTATTCAGTCGTTGAGTGATTTGTGGCTGTTCAGACCGAACATGCCCGAAATACTTATCGTAAATTTCGACAAGAGTTTGTCCCTTTATCTTTTGTTCCAAATTGGGAATATCAGGTTGATAACGTAAACACTCGCCTCTCCAAAACTCTGTATATTGAGGTTCCGTATCGAAAACCACTCCATCCAAGTCGAAGAGCGCGACTTTGAGTTCTTCCATTTTCACCTTATTTATTAATATTAGATGCAAAGTTACAATCTTTTTATGTAATTTTGCCCACGATTATGAAGAAATTACTGGTAGCAGCTTTGGTTGCATTGCTTGTAGTCTCATGCGGAAATTATGGTCATTCCATTTCCAAGTTGAAGGATATTGAGTTCGACAGTGTGACTGTGGATTCAGTATATAACTTGACGAAAGAGCCCAACTCGCCTCGTATTTCGATTTCATTCAGGATATTGTATGCAAAAGGTAAAAAAGCCAATATCATCAACGATAGCCTTCTTCAATCCGCAATGTTAGGATATAGAAGCATTAGTGCTCACAACAATCATCTATCCTTTAAACAGCGTATAGACACCATTGCCTCGCTACTAATTGCCGATTACAAGGATTCATATTCTGATATGTATATGCTAGACCGCAATAATCCTGATAATTATAATTTCAAATGTCACATCAGAACAAAGGTTGAAAGCTTCAAAAACAACATCATTACATATACGGCAAATGTGTATTATCGACTGAACAAGGAATTAGAAGTACACCTACCAGTTGCCCTAAACTTCAACGCAAATACCGGACAACTTATCCATTTGGACGATTTATTTGTCAGCGGATACCAACCATTGCTGAACGAAATAATAGAAAAGGAACTCATTGAGCAATTCCATGCTGGTGACCAAGCCGGCTTGAGAAAAATGAAAATATGTGCTTACACACCGATATATCCGTCTGAAAATTTCATTTTGAAGAAAGATAAAATTATATTTGTGTACGAACAAGAAGAAATTGCCCCACACGACAAAGGAGAAATACGTGTAGCCATTGACAACGAAGAACTAACAAAAATACTCAAATAGATATTTCATGATAGATATTATCACTAAATATTTCCCAATTTTATCTGAGACGCAGTTGGAACAATTCCGCCAACTGATGCCTCTGTATACTGATTGGAATGCTAAAATCAACGTGATTTCTCGAAAAGACATCAACAATCTCTATGAACACCACGTGCTTCACAGTCTAGCTATTGCCAAGAAGATAGCCTTCAACGATGGAACCAAGATACTAGATTTCGGTACCGGCGGAGGTTTTCCCGGCATTCCATTGGCTATACTGTTTCCAAACTGCGAATTCAAACTCATTGATGGGACGAGTAAGAAGATTCGCGTAGTTCAAGAAGTTGCACAAGCTATTGGACTGAAAAACATTACAGCCGAGCACCTAAGAGGTGAAGATGAAGATGGGAAATACGACTTCATCGTGAGCAGAGCAGTCATGCAACTATCATCATTAATGCACATTATTCGCAAGAATATCAAGAAAGAGTACTGCAATAAGCTGCATAATGGATTGTTATGTCTGAAAGGTGGAGACCTAACGAACGAACTTGCTCCATTCAAAAAACAAATACAAGTAACTTCACTCGACACCTATTTCGAAGAAGACTGGTTCAAACAAGATAAGAAACTCATCTATATTCCGATTTAATATGCTGAACATCAAGAAATTTGTATGCAATATGATTCAGGAGAATTGCTACGTTGTGAGCGATGAGACACGCCAATGTGTCATCATTGATTGCGGTGCATACTATCCTGAAGAGCGTCAAGCCATCGTACAATATATCAAAAATGAACAGCTCACTCCTGTCCATTTACTGGCCACACATGGCCACATTGATCATAACTTCGGCAACAATACCATTTATGACGAGTTTGGGTTGAAAGTTGAAGCGCACGCCAACGAAGAGACAAATATGCAGCAACTAGACGCTCAGGTAAAGTCTTTTGTAGGTGTAACACTGGACTACACACTTCCACCTGTCGGGAAATATCTGCACGATGAGGATACAATAGCATTCGGTAACCACCGATTGACTATTATACCGACTCCCGGTCACACGGCCGGTGGGGTATTTTACTATTGCCAAAAAGAAAACTTGGCTTTTTCAGGAGACACGCTGTTCCGTCGCTCTATAGGGAGAACAGATCTTGGAGGCTCCATGTTCCAGATTATACAAAGCCTCCGTATGGTATGTCAGTTACCCGATGAGACTCGCATTTATCCCGGACACGGAGAGTCGACAACCATTGGAGAGGAACTAGCCGAGAATCCATATTTGGACAGATAAAGCTATAAAATTGAAACAGAGGGTTGAAAAAATAATACTGGGTATCGACCCCGGCACCAACATCATGGGATATGGAGTGCTGAAAACGAAAGCTAACAAGGCTTCATTGATTGCAATGGGTGTCATCGACTTGCGTAAGATAGGTGATATGTACTTGCGTCTAGGTACCATTTTTAAGAGAGTTACGGGCATCATAGACGAATATCTACCGGATGAAGTAGCCATAGAAGCACCATTTTTTGGTAAGAATGTACAATCAATGCTGAAACTTGGGCGTGCTCAAGGTGTAGCTATTTCAGCTGCAATCCTACGCGATGTGCCGATTCATGAGTATGCTCCACTGAAGATTAAAATGGCTATCACAGGACAAGGACAAGCCAGTAAGGAGCAAGTGGCAGGTATGTTACAGAAGATTTTACACATTCAAGAGCAAGACATGCCAAAGTTTATGGATGCCACCGATGCCTTAGGAGCTGCCTATTGTCATTTTTTGCAAATGGGAACACCCATAACCGACGCTACACACTATAATAGTTGGAAAGACTTTGCTAGAAAGAATCAACAGCGAGTTAGCAATAACGATTAAACTAGGATATGAATCATAAGATAATATCTATCCACCAAGGGATTGCCCGAATGCCGGAATGGCGTTTTACACAGCCCGTTGATTTCGAGATGTGTAAGGGAGAACAAATTGCCATCGTTGGTCCTAACGGTGGCGGGAAGTCGATGTTGGTAGATATTATCATTGGAAAACATCCACTCATTACCCACAGTCCTGAATATGATTTTACCCCTAGCAAGAAACAACTCGTTAGTGAAAACATCAAATACATCACATTTAGGGATTGCTATGGAGGAGATAATGACCGTACATATTTCCTTCAACAAAGATGGAATCAACAAGAAATAGATACAGAGACTCCTACGGTTGGCAGCAAACTAGAAGAGGCTTTCTTGCTATCCGGTGAAGATACACCTAAGCATAGAGCACTACAACAGCATATCTACGAATTGTTTGGGCTGGAGAATCTGCTAGATAAGTATATCATCTTACTGTCTAGCGGCGAGCTTAGAAAGTTTAAACTAGCCGGAATGCTATTCTCTAATCCTAGAATTCTGATATTGGATAATCCTTTCATAGGCTTGGATGCCGAAACAAGAGATAAGTTAAAGGTGCTTTTGAAAACGCTTGCAACAGAAGAAGGATTGCTGATTATCTTGGTTTTAAGTAAAACCGATGATATTCCAGACTTTATTACGCATGTCGTTGAAGTCAGCGATATGACGGTAAAACCTAAACGTCTCGCTGCTGACTTTATAAAACAGCAGGCCGAAGTACCTGCTCACATATTGGAAGAAAGCAAACGAAGCCTTATCTTAAATCTGCCTGCAAAAGATAAAGTCTACCATGCCAAAGAGATAGTAAGGATGAACCATGTCAAGATACAATATGGTGAACGTACAATTCTCAAGGATTTGGACTGGACAGTAAGGAATGGTGAGTGTTGGGCATTAAGTGGTCAAAACGGTTCGGGAAAGTCAACACTGCTTAGTTTGGTGTGTGCCGATAATCCACAGAGCTATGCTTGCGACATCACACTGTTTGATCAACCGCGTGGTAGTGGCGAAACTATATGGCAAATCAAGAAACATATTGGATATGTTTCACCTGAATTACATCGCGCTTATCAAAAAGATATGCCTGCCATTCGAATTGTTGCCAGCGGGTTAAAGGACTCTGTAGGCTTGTATAGCAAACCAAATCCAGAGGATTATGACGTTTGTCGATTTTGGATGCGTGTCTTTGGACTGAAAGGATTGGAAGATAAAAGTTTCTTAAAACTATCTAGTGGAGAACAAAGATTGGTTTTATTGGCACGTGCTTTCGTCAAAGAACCGGAATTACTCATCCTAGATGAGCCTCTACATGGTTTGGATTTAAGAAATCGAAGATTAGTAAAAGATATAATAGAAACATTCTGTAAACGCCCGAACAAGACGCTGATAATGGTTACACATTACAAAGAAGAACTTCCAGCATGTATCAACAACTATATATATTTGACGAAAAACTAACATTTGGAAATATGAAAAGAGTATTATTTATTTTAGCCTTCATTGGCTTTACATTCACTTCGGTAAGCGCACAAAACGTGTACAGCGAAATCAAACGTTTGTCTGAGGCCGTAGCCAATGACCAAACAAAGGACATAGAAACACGAAAGATTGCCACTTTCAAGGTTGATGAACTAAACTATATGGCTGCCAAGAGTGCCGAACTGATGCCGGATAGCAGCATGCGTATGCTTGATTATCAAGCTTATGCCATGTATGAATACGTGAATTTGTTCCTCGACAAACTCACCAAAGCAGAGAAGAAGACCGACAAAGACGAGGTAAAGGAAATCTTCAAAGTAGCTTCTATCAACAATAGTCGCTTCAATGACATGGACAAAGAATTGGTATTGGCCTATTATTTAAACCCAAACTACATAACACAGTTCAGTCTTGATACCGATTGGGTAAAAGCTTTGAGAGATGTAAAAGAATCTTTGGGGATTGAATAATCCCCATCCATCCTAGTTTGGAATACGGTTTCGGTAATAATACCAGAACCAATACGTGTCCCCATAAGAATCCCTTAGCATGCTATAGCGTTCTAAGGGATTCTTACTTTTATGTTGTAAGGACTCAAAATCTTGGAAGTCTGTATCAAGTATATCATTATGATAAGAGAGCAAAGGATTTTTTCGCAAATGATTATACAATACCAAAGCCTCTCTATAATGTTTAGGCAGATTCGTTAAAGAATCATGATGCTGTCTCAATGACTGTACGAACAAATCTAACTTACCATCAATCAGATAAGCACACAACCTATAATCATCAAGCTTCTTGTTCACCTTATGATGCTTACTCATATATTGGAAGTAGCGATAAGGGGGCATATATTGCTTAAACCAACCACCAAGAGACTTGTATAATCGGCTCTCTGGAAACATCATAAACTTGACACTACTACCATTAGGTAGCATAGACATAGTTCCACCAACCAAAGGATATTCGAATAACTTTTCTCCTAATTGATTCGTTTCGGACAATGCGGTGATACGAATAAGAGTGAGACTTGAATCAGAAGCATTCTCTCCCTTCCCTATTGTCAATGCCTTTTGATAGTCACCATCCAACAACGCCTGCTCAGCTTGCACTCGATAATGGAATACATCATCATGGTTTGCAAACAACCCAACTAGAAATATCATACAAGCCATCGTCAACAAGTTTATCCACATATCTTTTGAAAATAGTCCATGAGATGGTTTTAACGTATCAGGTAATTGTATTTGCAATACCAACCACACTAAACCTACATAGCAAACCACTAAAATGAGAATTGCATAAAGCCAACCACCCCAAGAAAGACCACCATCTATGTTTGGACTTATATCAGTAATGACTGTTAATATCAATAAAGATGGGAAATAAGTCAGTGCATGCACCTTTCCATCCAATCGTGTCCAAAAGTAGATTCCTAACTGTATCAGCCATAAAACGGTTGTAATCAAGGTAGCTCCAATCTCTCTATTATAGTGCGTTTGTCCCTTTGACAAGACATGTTGAGCTACAGCCAAGACATCGGCTTGGAAACTATAAAGGTATAAGAATGTAAAAACGAGAAAAACAATAGCACACGCCATTCGAATAATAACAGTGCTATTGGTATAAGAAGATCTCATAAATCAATTTTTCTTTAGTACAAATGCAGTACGCGCAGGTAAATATAACTTCAACCATTCCTTATGTTCATTGACATACAATGGATCATAAGTAGTTAGATGTACGATAGAGTCATCATTCAATCCATTCCCTCCAAATTCCTTTGCGTCCGTATCTAACACCACATCATAGCCTCCTGTCGGCACCAAGAAACCATAATCTGTAAACGAATTGACCGGAGAGAAATTGAATACAAACAATAGATTGCCACGCATAAAGGCCAATACTTGGTCGCCATCATTGTGCCAAATCTCTTGAACATTCGTCAAATTGAATCGCTTCTCACTCTTAATAACTTTCAACATGGCTTTGTCAAAGTCACCCAAATAGTGATAATCCAATTCTAGATTATCCACAAGATTCCATTGTCTACGCGCATATTTATGGCTCCAACCATTTCCTTCTCGTGGGAAATCTATCCATTCAGGATGCCCAAACTCATTTCCCATAAAGTTAAGATAGCCACCATTGATGGCTCCGGCAGTCACAAGGCGTATCATTTTATGCAAGGCTATGCCACGGTGAACGGCTTCATTCTCATCCCCTTTCTTGAAATGCCAATACATATCAGCATCTATCAAACGAAAAATAATAGTCTTATCACCTACCAAAGCTTGGTCATGACTTTCGCAATAAGAAATAGTCTTCTCATCACTACGACGATTTCTCACTTCCCAGAAAATGGAGCTAGGCTTCCAATCCTCATCTTTCAGCTCCTTAATAGTCTTTATCCAGAAATCAGGAATATTCATAGCCATGCGGTAATCAAACCCATAACCACCATCTTCAAAGCGTGCTGCCAAGCCCGGCATGCCACTAACTTCCTCAGCTATCGTTATCGCGTGCTTGTTAACTTCATGTATTAACTTATTGGCTAAGGTCAGATAACATATCGCGTTATCGTCTTGTCGACCATTGAAATAATCACCATAGTTAGTAAAAGCCTCTCCTAGCCCGTGACTATAATACAACATGCTGGTCACACCATCAAAGCGGAAGCCATCGAAATGAAACTCTTCAAGCCAATACTTACAATTGGAAAGCAAGAAATGAACCACATTGTCCTTCCCATAATCAAAACATAAGCTGTCCCAAGCCGGATGCTCGTGACGGTCGCCCGGATAGAAATATTGATTCGGGTCGCCTGCTAAATTACCCAAACCCTCCTTTTCATTCTTCACAGCATGAGAATGTACCAAGTCCATAATGACTGCTACACCATGCGAATGAGCTTCATCTATTAATTCCTTCAATTCTTCCGGCGTACCAAACCGGGATGAAGAAGCAAAGAAAGAACTTACATGATAACCGAAACTTCCATAGTATGGATGCTCCTGTACGGCCATCATTTGTATACAGTTATACCCGTCTTTGATAACGCGTGGAAGCACTTGTTCCTTAAACTCACGATAAGTTCCCACCTTTTCTGCATCCAAACCCATTCCTACATGGCATTCATAGATGAGCAATGGGTCCTTATGTGGAGTGAATTTAGGCTTCTTCCAGATATACGCAAGTGCCGGATTCCACACCTGAGCAGAAAATATTTTCGTCCTTTCATCTTGTACAACGCGTGTTGCCCAAGCCGGAATACGCTCGCCTTCTCCCCCATCCCAGATGACGTACATCTTGAATAAGTCACCGTGTTTGACTGCTTTTGCACTCAATTTCAGTTCCCAATCCCCGGTCTCCGAGATACGGGTTGCACGATAACGGTCTGTTCGTTGCCAATCATTGAAGTCGCCTACCAAATAGATTTCTTTCGCATTGGGTGCCCATTCACGGAATACCCAACCTCTCGAAGTCTTATGTAAACCATAATACTGGTATCCATTAGCAAAATCACTCAGTGTCTTTTTACCTTGACTGGTCAATTGGTTAATTTTCCATAGTGCATGTTCATGCCGCCCCCTTATAGCATCTTCATAAGGTATCAAGTATGAATCATTCTTAACCAATCCTATGTGCGAAGGCGCAGTATTCGTCTTCTTCAATGCAGTTTCTTTTGCCTTCTTTACCATATCGTGTTTATTTTAATTTCCAGTTAGTACATAGCAACCTTGAAGATTGCCTTCTTTAATTCTGCAGACTCACATATCCCCGGTGCATGTCCGTCTTGTGGAAGACATATAACCATATTTCCGAGTTTACAAGTTAGGAATGTCTGACATGAGACTCCTTCCACTTTAGCGAAATCCTTCTGCACATCAAAATCCACACTTGGCAACTCCGCAATAGGAGTATAGCCATATTCTTCTTCCGAAGTCAGTGGTATTGCTATATCCATCATCTTATGGTGATATTCCAATACAGTATCTTCCCGCTGCTTACCTTTCACCAAATCTATATTCACATAGACATTCTCACCGTCTATAAGATGCCTGCCTACAGGCAAGTCAATTAAAGAATGCGTTTCTATAAATTTACAAACCAAAGCTATACGAGGATTGAGCGCCGTATACATCTTTAGGTTTTCAAGTTTATCAATAATCATCTGATGCTAATTTTCAAATCGCCTTCCCAATTCATATCGCCCTTTCTTGACGATTTGACCATTCCGATCTTTCTCCACAAACTTACCATCACGCCGGCCATCTACATAACTTCCTTCAAAACGATTGCCGTCTTTATCTTCTTCCAAAGCAATACCATTGGGTACACCTTTCTTATATGTACCGCGAAACTTGCTTCCATTGGCATAGTGAATAATCACTTCTCCATTGAGTTCTCCATTCTTGAAAGTTCCTTCAAAGACGTCACCATTCTTCTTAGTCAACTTTCCTATACCGTTTTGCAAGTCATCTTTCCACTGTCCGGTATATATATCGCCATTCGACCACACCAAAGTACCCTGCCCATCTTTGTTTCCTTCAAAGAAATGGCCGGTATATTTATCACCATTAGCGTATCTGAAAATTCCTTCACCAGTACGTTCGCCCTGCACATAGTCGCCTTCATACATGTCGCCATTTTGGAATTTATAGATTCCACGACCATTTTGTATGTCGTCTTTCCATTGTCCTATGTAAGCATCACCGTCTGCATACTTGTTTACTCCTTTCCCAGAACGCTGGTTATCTACCCACTGTCCATCGTAAGTAGTGCCATCTCCCCAATCAAAGATGCCCTTACCGCTCTTTTGGTCGTTCATCCATTGCCCATCGTAATAAGCCCCACTGGAATACGTATACTTTCCCTTCCCTTGACGTTTATTCTCTACCCAGTCACCGGCATACTTATCACCATTATAATAATACATCACTCCATGGCCTTGTTGCTTATCTCGAAACCACAGTCCTACATACTTATTATTGTTGAGGAAATAAAAGGTACCACGCCCATGACGCTGGTCTTGAAACCATTGACCATCATATTTTTTACCATCGGCATAGGTATAGATACCGGTACCTTGCCTTTTACCTTTCAGATATTCACCTTCATAGGTATCGCCATTGCCAAATACGGTACTTCCTTTACCTTGTGGTCGGCCTGAAACCATCTGCCCTTTATAGGTACCACCATCATGCGTGGTACATGAACCAAGCGTTATCTTCTGTGAAAAACCAGAAAGAGGGACAAGTAAGAGGAATAATGTTAATATCTTATTTTTCAATGTTTTTACAATTTAGTATACGCCAAAATTAAGAAATAATTGGATAACAACAAAATTAGTTAGTAAATTTTATTATTTTTGCATTGCATTCTCAGCCGTTAAATGTGCTGTAAGCCTAGTTATTAACTATCCAAAATTTGATATGAGATTTATAGGATTAATCCCCGCTCGTTACGGTTCCAGTCGATTTCCCGGAAAACCTTTGGCTCTATTAGGAGGAAAACCGGTCGTTCAACGTGTTTATGAACAAGCTAGCAAAGTGTTAGATGACGTATATGTAGCTACCGACGACCAACGCATTTACGAAGCCGTCGTATCTTTCGGAGGCAAAGCCGTCATGACCTCCACGGCACATAAGAGTGGTACCGATCGCATAGAAGAAGCTTACCAAACTATCAATCAGCCATTCGATGTAATTGTTAACATCCAAGGAGACGAGCCCTTTGTCAGCAAATCTCAACTCACGACCATTTGTCAAGCATTCGAAGATGACGACACACAGATAGCAACACTTGGCATATCCTTTAAAGATATGGCAAGTGTAGAGAATCCCAATTCACCTAAAATAGTTATCGATAATCAAGGATTCGCACTCTATTTCAGCCGTAGCATTATTCCGTTTGTTCGTGGCATCGAATCTAGCGAGTGGCTACAACACTATCCTTTCCTCAAACACATCGGACTCTACGCCTACCGCTCCAACGTTCTTACCGAGATAACAGCCCTTCCTCAATCATCATTAGAGAAGGTCGAATCATTGGAACAATTACGTTGGCTTCAAAATGGATACCGCATTAAAGTGGGAATTACGCACACTGAGACAATCGGAATAGACACTCCCGAAGACTTGGAAAAAGCAGAAACATTCCTCAAAACTAGGTTTAGGGAGTAGAAAACATAAGTTTCAAAATCTAGACTCAACGATGTTGAATCCTAACCCATAAACTCATAAACTAAAAAGCTCATGAACTCATCTTCCTGCACAGGCTTAGCAGCAATATTGAAAAGCCCGAACAGTAAAACTGCCAAGGCTCAACAGAAATGCTGTTGAGCCTTGGCAGCAGATGATTAAAAACCACATGAGGTCGTAATTACGGTAACATTGCCTTATAATTCATTCATATAAGCCGCACACATCTCGGCACATCGCTCCCCATCTATACCTGCCGACACGATTCCACCGGCATAACCGGCACCCTCACCACACGGGAATAAGCCACGAAGACGTACATGTTGCAAGGTTTCTCGGTCTCTCAAAATACACACCGGACTTGACGTGCGCGTCTCAGTAGCTATCAATACAGCCTCATTGGTTAAGAAGCCATGAGCATACTTACCAAATGTTTTGAAGCCTTCTTGCAAACGAGAACTAATCATATCGGGCAACCAAAAATGTAACGGACTACTGATGAGTCCCGGAGCATAACTGCTCTTGGGTAAATCATAACTCAATTTCTTGTTTACAAAGTCGGCCATACGCTGAGCCGGAGCCGTTTGACGCATGTTACCTTGCTGCCAACACATCTTTTCTAATCGCTTTTGAAAGTTCATTACCTTCAATACTTCCGGTACAGACGCATCCTCTTCCGAGTTTACAATATCTTCAGGATGCAATTCTACCACCATTCCACTATTACTCCAAGCTGTACCTCGATTACTCGGACTCATACCGTTGACCACTATTTGCTCCGGTCCTGTAGCCGCAGGGATAACAAATCCCCCCGGACACATACAGAAAGAATAGACTCCACGCCCCGCTACTTGCGTTACAAAAGAGTATTCTGCAGCAGGAAGATATTTACCTCGTCCCTGCTTATTGTGGTATTGTATTTGATCTATCAATTGCGATGGGTGCTCTAGTCTCACACCTACAGCTATTCCTTTAGCCTCCATCTCTACACGACTATCATACAGATAGTTATACACGTCACGAGCACTGTGTCCAGTAGCCAAAATAACGGGACCTCGGAATTCCTTTTCTACTCCTGTCTGTAGCTCAACAGCCTCTACACCTACAACAGTATCACCATCGAAAAGAAGACGTTCCATCTTGGTTTCAAAATGTACTTTGCCTCCACTTTGAAGAATTTGATTCCTCATATTCTCTATGACGCGGGGCAATTTGTCCGTTCCGATATGCGGATGAGCGTCGGCCAAAATACTCGTATTGGCACCGTGCTGACAAAAGACATTCAATATTTTGTCGACAGAACCACGCTTCTTGCTACGCGTATAGAGTTTTCCATCACTATATGCACCAGCTCCACCTTCGCCAAAACAGTAATTACTCTCGCCATCTATCTGATGGGTACGCGTGATTTGTGAAAGGTCTTTCTTGCGTTCTCTAACATCCTTCCCACGTTCCAAGACGATAGGACGGAATCCAAGTTCTATTAATCGAAGCGAAGCAAATAGCCCTCCGGGACCTTCTCCAACCACTATCACAGCCGGTTTGCCCGTCACATCGGGATATTCTGTATGAATGTAGCTATCATCCTGCGGCATTTCATTAATATATACGCGTATTTTAAGATTCACATAAATGGTACGCTGACGAGCATCTATACTCTTCTTTAAGATACGAATATGCTGAATGGTCCGTGCGTCCAGTCCTTTGTCTTGCGCAACAAACTGTTTTACACTCTCAACATTGTATGCTACTTGGGGTAAAACCCTTATTTGGTATTCTTGAATCATAGTTGCAAAGATAACATTTATCCCACAATAAAGACAACATTTTATGCAAGTTCCAAAACGAAGTGCAATAAAAGAGTAGGCCTCGCCGAGAGATGCAGACGTTCTCGAAGCGTAGCGAG
>NZ_JBWPWW010000027.1:0-14508 GCF_056590795.1 Prevotella sp. C0026C3
TATCGGATGTATGGCATATAATAGCCTCTATGAATGGCAGGAGATAGAAGCATTAGAACTTGGCAATAAAAAAATAGACGAGCTCCGAAAAGAAATAAACAATATCAATATTCAAATGATAAAATTTTCTCTATTGGGTGAAACAATACTGGAATGGAACGATAAAGATATCGAGCATTACCATGCACGGCGTATGGCAATGGACAGTATGCTCTGCCGTTTCAAGGCCACCTATCCAGCAGAGCGCATCGATAGTGTGCGCAGTCTTTTAGAGGATAAGGAACGACAGATGTTCCAGATAGTCCGGTTAATGGATGAACAACAATCTATTAACAAGAAGATAGCCAATCAAATTCCGGTTATTGTACAGAAAAGTGTGCAGGAACAGTCCAAAAAGCCAAAACGAAAAGGTTTCTTAGGCATATTCGGCAAAAAAAAGGAAGTAACTCCAGCAGTATCAACCACTATCCTTCATTCGGTCAATAGAAACGTAATCAGCGAACAGAAAGTGCAGGATCGCCAATTGTCGGAACAAGCCGACAGCCTTGCAGCTCGTAATGCAGAACTTAACAGACAACTGCAAGAATTGATTTGCCAAATAGAAGAAAAGGTACAAACCGAACTGCAAAGCCGGGAAAACGAAATAGTTGCCATGCGTGAAAAGTCATTTATGCAAGTAGGCGGTTTAATGGGATTCGTTCTTCTATTGTTGTTAATTTCCTACATCATCATACATCGTGATGCAAAAAGCATTAAACAATACAAGCACAAGACAACTGATTTGATAAGGCAACTGGAACAATCCGTACAACGGAACGAGGCACTGATAACGTCAAGGAAGAAGGCGGTACATACTATCACCCATGAACTGCGCACACCGCTGACAGCAATAACAGGCTATGCCGGACTGATACGGAAAGAACAGTGTGAGGATAAGTTCGGGCAGTATATCCAAAACATACTGCAATCCTCCGACCGTATGCGGGATATGCTTAACACTTTGCTTGACTTCTTCCGCCTGGACAACGGCAAGGAACAGCCCCGTCTGTCACCCTGCCGGATTTCAGCAATCACGCACACACTTGAAACGGAGTTCATGCCTGTTGCCGTGAACAAAGGGCTGTCCTTGTCCGTGAAGACTGGACACGATGCCATTGTATTGACCGACAAAGAGCGAATAATACAAATCGGGAATAACCTGCTGTCAAACGCTGTCAAGTTCACAGAAGAAGGCGGTGTTTCTTTGATTACTGAATATGATAATGGAGTTCTGACACTGGTCGTTGAAGATACAGGTACAGGCATGACAGAAGAGGAACAGAAACAAGCGTTCGGTGCGTTTGAACGTCTATCAAATGCCGCCGCAAAGGAGGGTTTCGGGCTTGGGCTTGCCATAATGCGTAATATTGTGTCGATGCTTGGCGGAACAATCCGTTTAGACAGCAAGAAAGGGAAAGGCAGTCGTTTCACAGTTGAAATTTCTATGCAGGAAGCTGAAGAACAGCTTGGATATACAAGCAATACACCTGTTTATCATAACAATAAATTCCATGATGTTGTCGCCATTGACAATGATGAGGTATTACTTCTGATGCTGAAAGAGATGTATTCCCAAGAAGGAATACACTGCGACACTTGCACCGATGCTGCGGCACTGATGGAAATGATACGCCAGAAAGAATACAGCCTGTTGCTGACAGACTTGAATATGCCCGATATAAACGGTTTCGAATTGCTGGAACTGTTGCGTTCGTCCAACGTGGGCAATTCACCAACAATCCCGGTGGTTGTGGCAACCGCTTCGGGCAGTTGTAACAAAGGGGAACTATTGGCAAAAGGCTTTGCCGGATGCCTGTTCAAACCGTTCTCCATATCGGAACTGATGGAGGTTTCCGACAGGTGTGCCATAAAAGCGACACCGGACGGGAAACCGGACTTTTCCGCCTTATTGTCCTATGGCAATGAAGCCGTCATGCTGGAAAAGTTGATAACTGAAACAGAAAAGGAAATGCAGGCGGTACGGGATGCAGCAAAAGAAAAAGACCTGCAAAAGCTGGATTCCCTGATCCACCACCTGCGCAGTTCGTGGGAGGTGCTCCGTGCCGACCAACCGCTGAATGTACTTTACGGATTGCTTCGTGGCGATGCTCTCCCGGATGGTGAAGCGTTAAGCCATGCCGTGACTGCCGTGCTGGATAAGGGAGTGGAAATAATACGGTTGGCAGAAGAGGAAAGGAGAAAATACGAAGATGAATAAGACAAAAATAATTGTGGTGGAAGACAACATCGTGTATTGCGAATATGTCTGCAATATGCTGTCACGGGAGGGCTACCGCAATATGAAGGCTTACCACCTCTCAACCGCGAAGAAACATCTGCAACAGGCAACAGATAATGATATCGTGGTTGCCGACCTGCGTCTGCCTGACGGCAGTGGCATAGACCTTTTGTGCTGGATGCGAAAGGAGGGAAAGATGCAGCCCTTCATCATTATGACCGACTACGCCGAAGTTAATACCGCCGTGGAAAGCATGAAACTCGGCTCGATAGACTATATTCCCAAACAGCTTGTGGAGGATAAACTTGTCCCCCTGATCCGTTCCATACTGAAAGAACGTCAGGCAGGACAACGCCGTATGCCTATATTCGCCCGTGAAGGTTCCGCCTTTCAGAAAATCATGCACCGCATAAGGCTGGTAGCCGCCACCGATATGAGCGTGATGATATTTGGTGAGAACGGCACGGGCAAGGAGCATATTGCCCACCTGTTGCATGACAAGAGCAAACGTGCAGGCAAGCCATTTGTGGCGGTGGACTGCGGTTCACTCTCCAAAGAGCTTGCACCGTCGGCTTTCTTCGGACACGTCAAAGGTGCATTTACAGGTGCGGACAATGCCAAGAAAGGATATTTCCATGAGGCGGAAGGCGGCACGTTGTTTCTGGACGAGGTAGGAAACCTCGCGTTGGAAACCCAACAGATGTTGCTCCGTGCCATACAGGAGAGGCGGTATCGCCCGGTCGGAGACAAGGCAGACCGGAATTTCAATGTCCGCATCATCGCTGCTACCAATGAAGATTTGGAGGTATCGGTGAATGAAAAGCGTTTTCGGCAGGATCTTCTGTACCGCCTGCACGACTTCGGGATAACCGTTCCTCCGTTGCGTGACTGTCAAGAAGACATTATGCCGCTGGCAGAGTTCTTCCGTGATATGGCAAACAGAGAGCTGGAGTGTAGCGTGAGCGGGTTCAGTTCCGAAGCACGTAAAGCGTTGCTGACACACGCATGGCCGGGCAACGTGCGGGAACTTCGGCAGAAAGTTATGGGTGCTGTATTGCAGGCGCAGGAAGGTGTTGTCATGAAAGAGCATCTGGAACTTGCCGTGACGAAACCGACCTCTACTGTCAGCTTCGCCTTGCGCAATGACGCGGAGGATAAGGAGCGGATATTGCGTGCGTTGAAACAGGCAAACGGCAACCGGAGTGTCGCCGCAGAACTGCTCGGCATAGGCAGGACAACACTATACAGCAAACTTGAAGAGTATGGACTTAAATATAAATTCAAGCAATCATAGCCCGTAATTCACTGAATTTGGCTATCTTTGCATAACATTTGAGAAAAACGGCGATTGGCAGGAGCTTTTCGCCGCCAACATATAGGATAAGACCGCAAGGCGTTTCAAGCGAAAATCTGGTAAATTGGAACTACGGAGACGATTGCGTGATGCTTATGCTATGCTTACGCATAGCGTGCATTCACGTACTCTCCGTAAAGGCTTTACCAGAGCCATCGCTTGAAGGTAGTGTGAATTGCACGCTACTTTTTTACCCTTGCCTAACGAAAGGAAACGATTATGGGTAAAGTTCAGATTCTCGCCGTACTGACGATGGACGGATGTCTTTCTTCAGAGTTATATGATAAAGCACATCAGGATTTGTGCCTTGACCGTTGCGGTCTTGATGAAATCAGGAAGAAAGCCTTTTACCGTGTGACACCGGACTATTCCATTTCAATGCTGCACGAATGGAGAAAAGACTGCACAAACATCCGTTACCTCGCGGAAGCCACACCGGACACGGCAGACTATATAAACGGACTGCTGCGGATGCACGCTGTGGATGAAATCATACTATACACCGTTCCTTTCATATCCGGAAGCGGACGACATTTTTTTAAGTCGGCTCTGCCAGAGCAACACTGGACGCTTTCCTCTTTGAAAAGCTATCCCAACGGTGTATGTCGCATTATCTATATCCTTGATAAAAAAGCAAGATAGCCAAAATGTGCGGCAAGCATACATTTCTATTTTCAGGAATAGAATAAATGTTCCGATTACAAACAATTTAAGTCGGAGATAATTTGTCCTTGTGAAAAAATACTGAATTTTATACCTCTGAAATCCAGCACTTTGTAAAATTGAGTGTTGGATTTTTTATTTTCTGCCGCGTTTTTTGCCAATTATATTCATGTGCGCACGCAGAAAACAAAGTGTAATTTTCAAAATTGACAGAACCATGAATTATTTCTTGCTGGCGGAAACCGACTTTTTCCGCCTGATAAACGAAGCCGGCGACTGCAATATGGAAACGGCATACACGGCTTTCGCCACCCAAGTGATCGAACTGTGCAACGGCGGCATGGACATGAACCTTACCGTCATCGCGCTTGCCTACATCGAAATCGAGTTGCAGCACCATCCCGTACGTAATCTGTCAGAAGAAAAAAGAGAGATTGCCGCCTACGTCAGCAAGGCTCTGTCTTTCGTAAGAAAGATGCAGAAATTCCTTGCCACGCCCCAAGTGCCACCACTAATATCCGCCAACAACGCAACAGAAACCACCGCCAGCCTTCTTCAATGGACGGGCAATGCCATCGACCTCGTGGAACTTATCTACGGCATAGACGTGATGGGCTGCATCAACAACGGCAATATGCCGCTCAAACAGCTCGCCCCACTTCTCTATAAGATATTCGGGGTTGATTCTAAAGACTGCTACCGCTTCTACACTGATATCAAACGCCGGAAGAACGAAAGCCGCACCTATTTCATTGACAGGATGCAGGAAAAACTGAACGAGAGAATGTTGCGTGATGAGGAGTTGGAGCGGATGAGAAAATAAAAAAATATCCATTACATATGAGAAGACAGGAATACTCGTATCCTGTCTTTTTATTTTCATTTAATTATATATTAATTAGCACAATATATGTGAGTTTTTCATTCCTATAAGGACAAATTTCAGAAACGTATGTCTGGTAAATTATTGAGTCATCATAGTATGAACATATATCATTACTAAAAACAATGAAACAACTTCCATAAGATTGTGGTTGTAAAAATCGCCATTTAATAGCCCGTTTTTTTTGTAAAATTCGCCAATTAAAAAAATATGATTATCTTTGCATTATATTTTATAAGGTATGGAAACAGTAAATAGAATACTTCAAGAGAAGATTACAGCACGAATCGCGCCCAATAAAGCAGTACTGATTTTTGGTGCTCGCCGTGTTGGTAAAACGGTAATGATGCGTAAAATTGTGGACAACTATTCAGGTAGGACGATGATGCTCAACGGCGAAGACTACGACACATTAGCACTATTGGAGAATCGCTCAATAGCCAATTATCGGCATTTATTGGATGGTATTGATTTGCTGGCTATTGATGAGGCACAGAACATACCACAAATCGGTAGTATTCTGAAGTTGATAGTTGATGAAATACCGGGAATAAGTGTCTTGGCAAGTGGTTCTTCGTCATTCGATTTGCTGAATAAGACTGGTGAACCGTTGGTCGGCCGCAGTACGCAATTTCTCCTTACACCATTCTCGCAACGGGAAATCGCACAGACGGAAACGGCACTTGAAACCCGCCAGAACCTCGAAGCGCGCTTGATTTACGGTTCCTATCCCGAAGTAGTAATGATGGAGAACTATGAACGTAAAACAGACTACCTACGTGATATTGTCGGTGCATACCTGCTTAAAGATATCTTAGCAATTGACGGCTTAAAAAATTCGAGCAAGATGCGCGATCTACTGCGATTGATAGCTTTTCAGTTGGGCAGCGAAGTTTCTTACGAAGAGTTAGGTAAACAACTCGGCATGAGCAAGACGACCGTTGAAAAATACCTCGACCTATTGGAAAAGGTCTTCGTTATCTATCGTCTGGGGGCTTATTCGCGTAACCTACGCAAGGAGGTTACAAAAGCTGGCAAGTGGTACTTCTACGACAACGGCATTCGCAATGCCATTATCGGGGCTTTCTCACCGCTGGCCATTCGGCAGGATGTCGGTGCGCTGTGGGAGAACTACATCATCGGAGAGCGGCGCAAAGCGAACTTCAATGAGGGACTGCACAGGGAGTTCTATTTCTGGCGCACCTACGACAAACAGGAAATCGACCTGATTGAGGAGAGTGCCGACAGTCTTACCGCCTTGGAGTTCAAGTGGGGAAATAAAATGCCGGCCGCACCGAAAGCCTTCCAAGAAGCCTATCCCTATGCCGAGTTTCATGTGGTAAATCGGGAGAATTATTTGGAGTTCGTATAATCAATAAATTACGTATATGGAAACAAAACTACAATCCAAACAGCAATATCCGCGGTTTATCCAAAATAAACCGTGTGGTATTGACAAATTCGATGGAGGTTCGCAAGAAAGGTTGGCAAAAACTATTGCTCGCCATTTTTGTCAGAATGATTCATTGGATGAGGAATGTACTTTACCTCGAATTATCGGCATCGAAGGTATTTGGGGATCTGGAAAATCCAACGTGGTTAAAATGTTGGAACGTGAATTATCAGACGACTATTACTTTTTTGAGTATGACGCATGGGGACATCAAGAGGACTTGCAACGCCGCTCTATATTGGAATTGCTTACAAGCAAACTTATTGATGATGGTATCCTATCTGGAAATGCAACAATAAAAGTCAAAGGTGGAGGTACGAAAACCGTATCATGGTCTGAAAAGCTGAAATATTTATTAGCCCGTAAAACGGAGACCGTAACCGAAAAATATCCCCTTATCAGTAATGGTATGGTTGCGGCATTTTTGGTTGCAGTTTTAACTCCGATATTTACATTTATTGCGTATGCAGTAAAACCTACACCCACAACATGGTGGTTTTCTTTATTGTCTATTATCATAGCTGCACTGCCAGTTCTTATTGCATTGTGCGTTTGGAAATGGGCATATAGCAAAGATCATAAATATGGATGGAGTTATATGTTAGCTATTTATCAAGATAAAGTCGAAAAGGACGTTTGCTATGAGACTTTGAGCGAAGACGAACCAACGGTTTACGAGTTCAAAACATGGATGCAAGACATTTCTGATTTTATCAAGGAAAAAGGACAACGTAAATTAGTCCTTGTTTTTGACAACATGGATCGTCTCCCCGCTGAAAAAGTAAAAGAATTATGGTCTTCTATCCATACGTTCTTCGCCGATAGCGGTTTTGAAAATGTTTGGGCTGTTATTCCTTTCGATGAAACACATTTAGCTTGTGCATTCGGAGATGAGACCGACGAACAAACGAAACAACTGACCAAGTATTTTATCAATAAAACTTTCCCTATTGTTTATCGTGTTGCTCCTCCTGTTATTACCGACTATCGAAGTATATTCAACAAACTGTTTGTTGAAGCATTTGGAGAAACAGAAAATGAAGCGAAAGAAACTATAAATCGGATATTCAGATTGGTAAATCCTAATGCCAATGTTAGGGAAATTATATCATATATCAATGAGATGGTCGCTCTTAAACAAGAGTGGTGTAACGAAATTTTGATGATAAACATAGCATTGTTCTGTTTGAAGAAGACGGATATTCTGGCAAATCCAGTAGAACAAATATTGTCCGGCGACTATCTGAATGGCATTCAAACAATAATTAACAATGATCTGCAAACACAACGCGAAATTGCAGCTTTGGTATATGGTGTCGATGTTGAAGATGCTCGACAAATTCCATTGAAAAAATATATTGAAGGCTGCATCAACGGAGAAGAAGACCACGACATAAATCAATATGCAGAGACTAATAAACAATTTGACACTGTATTAGAAGAAGTTATACAATGTATGGACAATGCGCTTATCGATAAGATTATACATTGTTTGCATAAATTAACTCGAAAGAGCGATGTTATTCTGCGTGTATGGCAAAGAATAGCACAATTGAAATTAAAAGAATCCATAGAGAAGCAGGTGTTCCCTGTCGAATACCAAGAACTGCTGTTGCATTTAGACACGGAAAGCCAAAACCATGTGATTGCTCAATTATATAAGAAGATAGTTCGGTTCAATGACTTCAATGGCGGCGACTATTTCAAAACGTTAGATGCAATAGACAGGTTTATTGCGCAAAATAAGTTGGCGTGCGATTTTACGTCATTGATTGAAGCAAAAACAGTCAAGCCAAATACATTTATCGATTATATTCAAGCTGCAAATGCAACAGATGCTGCCTATCGGGATAACGCGACAACTAAAGCATATAAATATTATCAAGTAGCAACAAATTCGGAGGCGCTCGATAATTATTTGGCAAACTTACTACCCGATAATTTCGACCATGCAGATATTGTAAAAACGTTAAAAGATAATTCTACCTATACGTTTCCAACGCTTTTGCAAGCGATCACGAATTGCATTGATGAACAGAATGTAAATAAAGATAATATAGGGGCTATATTTACAACCTATCGTTTATTGGCATCTGACGAAGAAAGACCTTTACCTGTAACGTTAGATTCAACCTACATAAATCAGTTGCATTCTGAATTAGAAACTGATGGCCGAAACATTAAAGAGTCTGGATATTACGATTTAGTCGCCATGCAATTGGCACATGGTCATTCCGTTTCCTTAATAGAGGGTGGAGATATAAAATATGTTGCAGAACTCATGGACTATTATGTGGATCATGGAGACTTATTAGTAAATAGTGTGGGATGGAATATACCGCTATTAAATGAAACACTACAATACATGGTAAATCATAAACTTGGCTATAAATTATTGCTCTCAGACATATTGCCCCAATTTGAAGATATTAAGAACAGAATAGGTGTAACGGATGAGGTATTTATCGAGCATTTAGCAGAGTGGAATACCGATTTGGATAAGTATATCACTAAGAACAATATTAAAGATGTAATTCCTGACGCATCTTTTTACGATTTGACCACTAAAATAAGCAATGTCCTGACCGATCATATCAATAAAATAGCGTTCGAAGCGTTGTCTGAAATAAGTGTTGATACATTATACGCCCAAAGAACAGCACATACATCATATTATTGGTTTGTCGCAATAAAACATTTACTGGCTAAAATCAAATCCTTGCCAGATAACTTGACTGAATTTGGCAAAAAGATTCTGATGGATATTGCTTCTGGAACTCAAAGTTTGAATCCTTTCCCTAATTGTTTCAAGAATATAGTTGAAAGATTGGATAAACGAAAAATTAAATCGACAGTTACCGATATAAGAAATGATTTCTGCATCGGTAAAAAGACTATCAATGCAATAAAGTTTCAATTTTTCGAAACATGGCTTAGATCGCATGGTAATTTGAAAAGTCAAGCTGGAGACGTTATTGATAAAATAGTGAAACCTGTAATTTCCGATGGGGCATGCCGTTCATTGATTCTGCAAAACAAAGATTTTTATATGGATTTAATAAATACAGCAGGGGATGATGCTTATGAATTGAAAAAGAGTCTCCGAAACCTCATACAAAAAGATTCAGATCCGCAATTGGTTAAATTTGTCAATTCGATAGATTCAGTACCTGAGGTTGAAACCGCGTAAGTATTTGTCTAACAAGTCCGAATTTTACGATTTTACCCGTCAGAACTGAAGTGCCCCCCAAAAAAATTGTATCCAACTTTTGGGGGTCACTTCAAACTTCGATAGGGATAATTTTCAATTTTGGGGACTTGTTAGACAGTCTCATTATCTGGTAGCAGTTTACACAGCACCGGATCGTTTTTGATACGCTCCAGTTCCTCCTGCACAATCTGCTTCACCTCTTCCTTGATGCGCCGGTAGTTCGCCTGCACCGTTTCCTTCATGCGGTCGTTGCCGTCCTCGTCCGTGAAGTTTGTAATGACGGGAATTTTCTTGTAGGCACTTTCTTCCCGTTTCACCTTTTCGGCATCCACCACAATCTCGCAATGAAAAATCTTCTGCTCGATACGCTCGTTGAAGTTGTCGGATACAGAACCGACAAACATTCCCTGCGTAAGCCCGGAAATCTTACTCGGTGGAATGAGCGCGTCCATCTGCGTGTTGATGGAGGTGGAAACATCCTGCCGGTTGATGGAGATGGACTGCCGTTTCTGCAACACCTTACCGAACCGCTCGGAGAGCGTCTTGGCTGTTTCCCCCACCACCTGACCGGAGAAAATATTGCCGACAGTGTTCATCACCACTTTCGCCTCTTTGTCCCCGTAGTCACGCACTAACTGGCTGAAATCCTGAAAGCCCAGACACACGGCAACCTTGTTGCTTCGGGCGGTAGCTATAAGATTGTCCAACCCTTTGAAGTATATTGTGGGCAACTCGTCGATGATGACCGATGACTTCAGCATCCCCTTCTTGTTGATGAGCTTCACGATACGGGAATTATACAGACCGAGTGCCGCACCGTAGATATTCTGACGGTCGGGATTGTTACCCACGCAGAGGATTTTCGGCTCTTCGGGATTGTTGATGTCCAGCGTAAACTCGCTGTCTGACATCACCCAGTAGAGCTGCGGTGAAATCATCCTCGAAAGCGGGATTTTTGCCGACGCTATCTGACCCATGAGCTGCTCCGCAGCCCCTCCAAGCCACGCATCCATGAACGGCGAAAGGTAGTTCTCCAGCTCCGGATAAGAGGTCAGTATCGGAAATATATCCTCGTAACGGCGGTTCAGAAACTCGATAGCATGGGGAAACGTGCAAAACTTCCCGTTCTGATAGATTTTGAGATACCAGATAATACTGGCAAACAGAATGATAGGTGACTCCACGAAGAAGTCGCCCTGCTTTTGCACCCACGTTTTATTGAGGTTGAGCATTATTGTGTAGGCACTCTCATAGGCATCCGTAATATCTTCCATAAAATCCGGGTGAATGGGATTGCACCGATGAGAGCGTCGCGGGTCGTCGAAGTTGATCACATAGAACTTCGGCTTTACCTTGTAGCCGTCCGGGTGGTTCAGCAAATGGTTGTAGGCAATAGTAGATAGGTCGGGATACTTGAAATCGTAGATGTATTGACTAAAGCCCTTTTCAATCTGTTGCTTGATAAAATTGTTTACCACGGCATAGGACTTGCCGCTGCCCGGCGTACCCAACACGATGGACGCACGGAAGGGATTAACTACATTGATCCAACCGTTGTTCCAGCGTTTCCTGTAATAGAAACGTGTCGGCAGATTGACCGAATACTCGCTTTCGATAAGCCTCGTTTCCTGCATGAAACTCTCGTTCTCGTTGTTGAAAACATCCTCCATCAAATTGTGTTTCAACAGGCGGCTCATCCACAGACCACCCATCAACAGGCAGACATAGCCCGTTCCAATGGTAAGGACATACAGTCCCGTCACCGCTTCAAGCGGCAGCGGCAGGGGCAGCAACCACCAGTTCAGGAAAAACAGCACGAACCCGACGGCAAATGCTGTCCAGATTCTCCCCCAAGTGATTTTCTCACCCTTGACACCCTTCGTACCCAGACAGGACAAGGCAAGCAAAAGGACGGAAAACAGCTTCGTGTAGAGAATGGAATGGAACAGCCCCGCCGTGCGGTCGAAGTTCAGAAGGATTTTGTCCACCACGCCGATGTTCACGCCCCACAGCCGGATGGCTTCGTAGCAGAACCAGTACACGTTCATGACCACTAAAATGATACTCACGGCACGCAGAAAATCCATGATTTTCGCCAATGCCCTCAAATCGTCTTCTTGTTGTGACATACATTGATTTTTTAATTGTTGATACTCTGATTACATACCCAAGCCCTTGCGTTTTTTCTTCTTTTTGCGCTTCATCGCCCGGATGAAAGCCTCTTCCTCGGCATCTACCGCCGGACCTTCGGGAGTGAGCAAGCCCATACCGCCCGATATATCTTCACTGTCGTAGGCGGTCTGCCCGTGTGCCTTGTCCGCAGCATCCACAGGGATGGATAGCGGTATCGGCGGTTGTCCGGCGTATGGCAGGGTGAAGTGTTCCTGCAAGGCATTCGCCGAAAGCTCCTTACCCATGCGCGAACCGTTCAGCACGCATCCCGTGCGGTGGTCGATGAAGGTAGCCCCATAGATGCGCCCTTCCTCTGTGTAGCGCAGTACGGTGTCGATGCCCTTCTCTTTGAGTTGGGATACAAATTTGTCCTTGTCATAAGTGCCTTGCAGCACGGAAAGGACGGTGCGTTTCGTCATGTCTGCCAGTTTCCTATCCTTGATTTCCGATTTGGAACGGACAAACTTCTTCTGTACGGCTTCATAGCCTGCGGACTTCCCGAAAAGCGAGGATTTGAACGGGTTGCCCACCTTGTTACCCTTGTCGTCCGTGACGGAATAGACCAGCCCGTGATACTCCCGTCCGCGCACGTTGCCCCTCGCTTCCTCCACCGTCATATTATATAAGGAAAGGAGCGCACGGTATTCGCCCATCGTCTGGAAACGGTACTGCCCATTCAGAGCCTTCACGGTGTTGCCTACCTGCTTCTTCACATCACCTGCCGATGCGGCCACCTTGCGCAACGGATTATCCAATCTCTGATTTTTACGTTCTGCCGGATGCAATCCGTACTTCTGTTCCAGTTCCCTGCGGATACGGTCGCTGCGGCGGTAGAGAAAATCCCGGTTGAGCCTTTTCCCGTTCTCGTCCACGTTGACCGTCACGATGTGCAGGTGGTGGCGGTCGATGTCCTCGTGCTTGAATACAAGATAAGGCTGGTTTCCGAAACCGAGTTTTTCCAGATACTCGCGGGCGATATTCTGCAACTCAATATCGGTCAGCATATCCTCCGGGTGCGGGTTGAGAGAGATATGCACCACCGGCTTCTCGATCTTCATCTGCGGTGGCAGGAAGGTGAGAAAACCCTCCATCGCCTTGCCTATGTCCACCGTTCCCGAACCGTCATTGTAGATGCGGTTGGTGGTGAGAAGCCGCCCCTGCGCCTCGTTAATCTTCTCCCCGTTGTAGGCAATCGCGCCGTACAACGAACTTCCTACACTGATTTTTGCGACCATTTTGCCTCCATTTCCCTTGAAAGTTCCACAATCCGGCGGCTCAGTTTCACGAGTTCGACGGTGTGTTGCTCTAATTTGTAGAGCAACGCCATCGCCTTTTTCTCTGAAAAATGCAGCCTCAGTTCCTTCACGACTTGGTTGTAATTCGTACCCACGGCACGGAATTGTGCATGAAAATCCGACAGTTTGGTGTAATAGTCCACCAACGTCTTGTCCACCTTCAGCACCTTGAACGGTTGCCCGAAGAAGTGCGCTTTGAGGAAAACAGACCGTGCATAGACACCCGATTTTCCGAACATGGCGAGGAAACGGTTGTGTTCCTCCTCGTTGAAACGGACGGTGTACCGGTACACCGCCGGATCAAGTTTGGGATTTCTCCCTGATTTGCTTTTCCTTTTCTCTTTCATATTACTTTGGATTTAGCGGATTGACGGCATAAGCCGCCGCTTCGGATTACAGCACCGCAGTTCTGAAAGGCTTCCCGACTTCGGAGGGAAAGCCCGCCCCCTGCAAGGGCAAGTGCTTTTCGTGGCTGCTCAAAATATTTTGAGCGGCTGAAAAGACATCTTGCTATGTTCAGGTGAACATAAAAATCCGTCAGGGGACGGATTGGGAAAATACCTTTCAGGACTCCGGGCCGCGCGTCATCGGCGAACCCTGCTGTCCGGGTGCAAAGTTACGCCCTTAAAGCGGTATCGGACAGATGCTTGACCCGGTCAATGACTGCCAACCGGCGCAACGTGCCGCCACTTGCCGGAGAAGTGATACAGGTTCCAAAATATACTTGTTTATTTGCAGCATGATTCAAGAAACGAACGATTTGAAGATATGATAAACGGAACATTCAAATACCCGGAAATCCGCTTCTTCGGATACTTGCCGAAACGGATACCCGAACCGTCGGAAACCCGGTTCTCCGACAATTCGGTGACGTATGGATTCAATGACTTCATGACGCAATGTCGTCAATCACCATTTGTCCGACGCACCGCTTCACCACAGAACCGGATACGCGACGACCCGCCTGCGTGTGTAGTCACGGAAGCGGATGGTGCGACAGCCAAATCCGTATGGAAACAGAAAAACAAATCATCAACAATTAAAATAAATGGAACTATGAGTAAGGAAATCTTCGTTGCATTCGCAACACAGAAAGGTGGCATCGGCAAATCCACTGTCACGGTGGAAAAGCCACACTAATTTGACCCACGCTGGCAAAGTATTTTAGACCCAGTAAAACGATTTATTATTGACCCACT
>NZ_JBWPWW010000028.1:0-14159 GCF_056590795.1 Prevotella sp. C0026C3
CGTTACGGTCACCGCTGCCTGTCTCATTGCTTTGATTGCTTTCATACAGTCTTTCTTAATCATTTTTGTCGTTTGATACTTTTGTTTCGTAGTCGCTTTCCTGTAAGCTGCTTCCGCCTACCACTTGGTTTCCCTGTCGCTGTAGAAGGCCCTGCTCGACCCTGTCGCGCTTCGTCCTGAAACTGATGGGTCGTTGTTGTCTACCTCCTCCCAGCCGCTCTCATCGCTGTCCATCGAACCGTCTATTCCGCTGCCAGCGAGCAGGTTCTGTTGTATTTCCGTGTGAACGATTTCAACATTGGGTGTAATGTACTTTTTCTTTTTCATTTTGCTCGTTCTTTGATATTGTTCTTTAACTGATAATTATACTTGAGAAATGTCTATTGCTGACGCTTGCTTACGCCGCCGTCCGCTTGGCGAGCGGACACGAAAAAGGCAGGAAGGAAATTCCTGTGGAATCCCCGTCCTGCCTTTGTTTCCATACCTGCGCCTCGCGCGCGTATGCGTATATTTAAAAAAGAGAGTTGACCGGCGGTTAGCCTGTGTGTGTGTGTGTGTGTGTGTGTGTGTGTGTGTGTGTTAGCAAATTATTTGGAACTACCAAATAATCTGTCGCAAAAATCACGCTGTCATCAAAAAAGTTTTGCATTTTACACACACTGCACATTGATTTGACGTGGCGCGAGCCACGGAGTTGATAAATTTGGTGGCAAAGATACGAAAATTGTCCGATAATTCCAAGCGTGCGGCCTATTTTTATGTCGTCGGCCCGCACGGAGCGGCACAAATACCCATTAGTGGGTATTGCCCGTCCTGGTCTTTATCCTTACCTTTGTCGCCATCAACAACCATCATGACATGACAAGGAGAAAACGACATATCAGGCAGCAGGAAGCTGCCATCCCATGCGAGGCGCACCGTTCAGGCAATGAGCGGTGCGCTTTTTTTTTGAACAAAATAGAACAACGTTCACTATTCATCCTTTACCCTCATCATGCAAACTCTGAAAGATGACATTCGGCAGCGCATCATCGCTACCGCCCGTGCAGAATTTATCGCACATGGCGTACGCTGCACCTCCATCCGCACAGTGGCTCGCAAGTCAGGTGTCGCTGTAGGAAATCTATACAATTACTTCAAGAGCAAGGACGAACTGTTTTGCGAGGTGCTGCGACCTCTCACCAAGGCGTTGAACAAACACATCCTGTCGCACAATGACGAAAAGTTCCTGTCGATAGACGTGTTCAACATGCGGCAACACCAAATAGATTACATCTTTGCTATGCTCGCCATCATCAAAGACTTTCGCCCAGAGCTTCGACTGCTCCTATTCAACTCGGAGGGTACGTCGCTACAAGGATATAAAGACAAGATGGTGGACAGACAGATGAAGGTGGGCATGGAATACCTGCGACTGATGAAAGAACGCTATCCACATCTCAACGCCAACATTTCGCCATTCTTGGTTCACATCACTTGCTCTACATGGATAACCGTTTTCTGCGAGATTGTAGAACACGAAGATTACAGCGACGAGGATATCAAAGTTGCCTTGGAGCAGTACATGGACTTTAGCATGGCAGGTTGGAAAGCATTAATGAAACCATAAAGACTAATTATTAAAAGACGATAATATATGATGAAAACTCTCAAACGTTTAGGAGCTTACATGGGAGGGCGCAAATACTTGCTGCCATGCTCCGTAGCACTGTCGGCAGTCAACGGACTGCTGTCGCTTGTCCCATTCATACTTTTGTGGCTCGTGGTGCGCACACTACTTATCGCCAAGGGCAATCTCTCAAACACCCCTCTTATAGACTATGCCCTATGGGCTTTTATTATATCGGTGGCAAACGTGTTGCTCTACTTTTTGGCACTGATGCTCTCTCATCTTGCAGCATTCCGTATCGAAACCAACATGAGGCGCAAAGCGATGCAACGACTGATGCGTGCACCATTGGGCTATCTCGATGAACAAAACACGGGGCGTATGCGCAAAATCATAGATGAGGATTCGGGACAGACACATACCTTTGTGGCGCACCTGCTACCCGATGTGGCGAGCTGTGTCGTTGCTCCGATAGGTGTTATCGTACTGTTATTCGCTGTGGATTGGCAGTTGGGTGCGGCTGCAATAATACCTCTCATTGGTGCGATAGGCATTATGGGATATATGATGAACCCGAAGAACAACCAGTTTCAAAGGCTCTACCTTGATGCGCAGGAGAAGATGGGGGCAGAGGCAGTGGAATATGTCAGAGGTATTCCCGTGGTCAAGGTGTTCCAACAAACGGTCTTCTCGTTCAAACGCTTCTACGATAGCATTATCAGCTACCGCGACCTTGTCATCAAGTGTACGCTTGTGTGGCGCACGCCAATGTCATTTTATATACTGGCTATCAATGCCTTTGCCTTCATCCTCGTTCCTACTGCTATTATCCTGATAGGACACGGTGGAGATACCACCACAATTATTGCCAACGTGATACTTTATGTGGTGATTGCACCGCTCATCGCTTCCAACGTGATGAAAGCCATGTATCTCAGTCAGGATCTATTCATGGCAAACGAGGCTGTGGAACGATTAGAGCAGCTCACTGATATTGCACCGCTCTCGCAGCATGACGAGCCAAAACGGGCAGAAGCGTATGACATTCGTTTCAACGATGTTTCGTTCCGATATGAGGGAGCGGAAAAAGATGCAGTGAGTCATATCAACCTGACCATTCCCGAAGGAAAGACGGTTGCACTCGTAGGAGCGTCGGGCAGCGGAAAGACCACGATAGCAAGATTGATACCTCGCTTTTGGGACGTTCGTCATGGCAGCGTTACCATAGGAGGCATAGACGTGAGGGATATGCGCAAGGACGAACTGATGCGCAACGTGTCGTTCGTCTTCCAGAACACCCGTCTGTTCAAGACTTCGCTTATCGAAAACCTACGTTACGGCAATCCTGATGCAACGACTGAACAGATCAACCGTGCCATCGACCTCTCACAAAGTCGCGAGATTATCGACCGGCTGCCACAGGGATTAGATACCGTTATCGGTGCCGAAGGTACTTATCTTTCGGGAGGTGAGCAGCAGCGTATTGTTCTTGCTCGTGCCATTCTGAAAGATGCTCCTATCGTGGTGCTCGATGAAGCGACCGCCTTTGCCGACCCCGAAAACGAACAGCTTATCCGTAAGGCACTGGCACATCTCACCCAAGGAAAGACCGTGCTGATGATAGCTCATAGACTAACCACTGTGCAAGATGCCGACAGCATCGTAGTTGTGGACAACGGCGAGATAGTCGAACAGGGTACGCACAAGGAACTATTGAGCAGGGAAAAGCAATACCACCGTATGTGGAATGAATATCAACAATCCGTTTCGTGGAAACTATCATCTATTAAAAGTCATAAAGTCATAAAGTCATGATTAAATATTTTCAAAACCGTTTCGCTCTTACGGAAAAAGGGGCAAAAGACTTGCGGCAAGGCATCATCTTCTCGACACTGCTCAACCTTGTGCTGATGCTGCCACCCACTTATTTGTTTTTCTTCCTGATGGAGTATCTCGATGATAAGTCAATGAATGCCCCTCATACGTTGTGGTTTTATCTCCTCGTGGCAGCAGGGTTAATGGTCGTGATGCTCGTCGTGATTCGTCGGCAATACGACAGTACCTATACCACCGTATATAATGAGAGTGCGCAACGCCGTATCTCCTTAGCCGAGAAACTGCGCCGTTTGCCTCTCGCCTTCTTTGGTGAGCGCAATCTCTCCGACCTCACTGCCACTATTATGGAAGACTGCACACTATTGGAAACAACGTTCTCGCACGCCATTCCCCAACTGTTTGCTTCTGTGGTGAGCATTGTCATTATCGCAGCGGGAATGTTCTGTTACGACTGGCGATTAGCCATCGCTCTGTTTTGGGTAGTGCCTTTTGCCTTGGTGGTGCTGTTGATTTCACGAAATCGAATGGACAAGGCTTTTACACATGTCTACCACATCAAACGAGGAGTGAGCGAACAGATACAGGAAGGACTGGAGTGTGTGCAGGAAATCAAATCGTACAATGGCGAGGACGAATATAACCAGCGGTTCGACCAGCGATTAAAAATATTGGAAAAAGGACTTGTTGCTGGTGAACTCTTGACAGGTGCGTTTGTCAATATCTCTGCTGTATTGCTTAAATTGGGCATGCCTACCGTCATCGTTGTAGGTGCATGGATGCTTCAGCGTGGCGACGTGTCGGTGTTCGTCTATCTGGCGTTCCTCCTTGTCTCGGCAATGGTCTATAATCCTATTCTTGAAGTATGCAATCACCTTGCCGTTCTTACTTTTCTCGATGTACGCATCAAGCGAATGAAAGAGATGGAGGCAATGCCCATACAGACGGGCGACACCGAGGTGGAAGTTTCAAATTATGACATTGAGTTCCACAACGTCAGCTTTTCCTACGAAACAGATAAGCAGGTGCTTCACAATGTTTCATTCACTGCCCGACAAGGCGAGATAACCGCACTCGTTGGATCATCTGGAGGAGGAAAAAGCACCGCAGCCAAGCTCGCTGCACGTTTTTGGGACATCAATAGCGGGAAGATAACTCTGGGCGGACACGACATCTCTGGCATAGAACCAGAGACATTGCTTAAAAACTATGCCGTCGTGTTCCAAGACGTGATGCTTTTCAATGCCTCCGTTGCCGACAATATACGCATAGGAAAGCGCGACGCCACCGATGAGGAAGTAAGGCATGTGGCACGATTGGCACAGTGCGATGACTTCATCAATCGTATGCCACAAGGCTACGACACGGTGATTGGCGAAAATGGGGAAACCCTTTCGGGTGGGGAGCGGCAACGTATCTCCATAGCCCGTGCACTCTTAAAAGATGCTCCTGTGATACTCTTAGACGAAGCAACCGCCAGCCTTGATGCCGAGAACGAGACAAAGATTCAGGCTGGTATCTCCGAACTGGTGCGCAACAAGACCGTCATCATCATTGCGCACCGCATGCGCACCGTATTGGGTGCCGACCACATCATAGTACTCTCGGGCGGAACAGTCGTGGAACAGGGCACACCCGATGAACTGATGGCAAAAGGTGGAGAGTTTGCCCGGATGGTGAGACTGCAACAGGAAAATAAATCATCAAAATAAAAACAACAATGAAAATCGAAAAAATCAACCGTAAGTTCAGGCAGACGGCGGAGTGGATACTGCGCCATCGGTTGCTTGTGGCGGGGCTGTTCGCCCTGCTTGTCGCGTTCTCGTTCGTGGGAACGAAGCGCATCGTGGTGAAGACCTCGTTCGATGACTATTTCCTAAGCGACGACCCTATGCTGCTCAAGACCAACGAGTTCAAGTCTATCTTTGGCAACGACTACTATGTGGCAGTGCTGGTAAAGAATAAGGATATCTTCTCCAACCGCAGTCTCACGCTCATTCGTGAGCTGAGCAACGAACTGAAAGATAGCCTGTCGTACGCCGACAAAGTAACATCGCTCACCGACCTTGAGTTTGCCTCTGGTACGGAAGAAGGTATGACCATAGAGCAGATTGTACCAGAGCAGATTCCATCGGATGCAGCTGGACTGAAAGAAATCAAGCGCAAGGCTTACAGCAAACCCTATCTGGCGAAGAAAATGGTATCGACCGATGGAACAATGACATGGATCATGGTAAAGCTGCGCCCCTTCCCTGCCGATAGTGTGTGGAAGAAGACAAGCGACATGGCTCCCGACATGATTACTGGCAGGGAAGCTGGACATATCATAGGAAAGGAGAAATATGCAGAACTGTCGCCCGCTGCTGCAGGAATGCCTTATCTGAGCTATGAGAAGGTGGTCTATCTCAAGGGCGAAATGGGACGATTGTTCCTCTTCGCATTCATCATCTCTATTGTAGTAATGCTCATTGTAACTCGTTCGCTACGTGGAGTAATAGCGCCATTGCTCACCTCTGTCTTAGGACTGCTCATCAGCTTTGGCATCATCGGCTGGACAGGCATCTACATCGACATGACAACCATGATGATAGCCGTCATTCTCACCTTTGCCTGCTCCATTGCCTACAACATCCACCTGTACAACTTCTTCAAGACGCGCTTCGTAGAGACAGGTAGGCGCAGGCAATCCATCATCGATGCGATGGGCGAGACTGGTTGGGGCGTATCGCTCTCGGCACTCACCACCGTGGCAGCCATGATGACTTTCCTTTCCATGAACATCGTACCCATGCAGGCAATTGGTGTCAATACATCAATCAGTCTGCTCGCCGTATTGATTACCTGCCTTTTCATCACTCCCCTTCTGTTGTCGTTTGGCAAAGATAGAAAACCAGCCGTCAACATGTCGAAGAGCTTTGAGGGCTATATTGGCAATAGGTTTGAGCAATTCGGAAGTTTTGTAATACGCCATCATCGGGGCATTGTCGCGTTGTCGGTGGTGCTGACGATTTTCTGTGGCATCGGACTCTTCTTCATCGAGCCAGCGTTCGACATTGAGAAGACAATGGGGAGAAAAGTGCCTTACGTCAACAAATTCCTCAACCTTTGTGAAACGGAACTCGGCTCCATGTATGCCTACGATTTGATGATTACGCTGCCGCACGACAACGATGCCAAGAAACCAGAAAATTTACAGAAGCTCGACCAATTGTCAAAAATTGCTGACGGCTACAAGCTAACCAAACGCCACAACTCCATCACTGACATCGTGAAAGACATGAATTGCACGCTCAATGGGAACAAGCAGCAATTTTACACCATTCCCGACAATGCCGATATGGTGGCACAGTTGCTGTTGCTCTACGAAAACGCCGGAGGAACGGAGTCGGAATACTGGATGGACTACAACTACAAACGGCTAAGGCTACAAATAGAACTGAAAGACTACAACTCCAACGAAGCCGAAAAGGAAATGAACGACCTTCAGGCGGAGGCACGCCGTCTCTTCCCCGATGCACACGTTTCGGTGGTAGGAAATATTCCGCAATTCACCGTCATGCAGCAGTATGTGGAGCGAGGACAGATGTGGTCGATGATGCTATCGGTATTGGTGATCGGCATTATCCTCGTTCTGATTTTTGGAAACTGGAAAGTGGGACTCGTAGGAATGATACCCAACATTGCCCCTGCCATTATCGTAGGTGGAATGATGGGCTGGCTTGGCTACCCACTCGACATGATGACCGCCTCGCTCATTCCGATGGTCTTGGGTATCGCAGTCGATGACACCATTCATTTCATCAACCACAGTCATGTGGCATACGACAGATGCGGCAATTATGCAGAAGCCATCAACCGCACCTTCCGCACCGAAGGACTTGCCATTGTGATGTCCACAGTTGTTATCTCGGCAACATTCATGGGCTTCGTCTTCTCCGATGCCACACAGATGAGCAACTGGGGCATACTGGCAGTAGCTGGCATGGTATCGGCTTTGTTGGCTGACCTCTTCCTCACCCCTATCCTCATAGACTATCTCCACATCTTCAAGCAAGAAAAAGTAAACATCAACAACACTCAAAATAACAATTAAATCAAAAAAAATATGACAACAAGAAATTTTACATTGCTGCTCATCGCCCTGTTGGCAATTGGTAGCGCACAGGCAGCAGGACTGTCTGGTAGAGATATTATGCAAAAAGTAAAAAACCGACCTGATGGCGACACACGCTACGCTACCGTAGAGATGACACTCATTCAACGAAGTGGACACAAGCGCATCAGAAAACTCGAGTCGTGGGCTATGGACGTGGGCAAGGATACAAAGAAAATTATGTTCTTCACTTATCCCGGAGATGTGAAGGGAACAGGATTTCTCACCTGGGACTACGACAATCCACACAAGGTGGACGACAAGTGGCTCTATCTGCCTGCCATGAAAAAGACGAGACGCATTAGCGGTAAGTCGTCGAAGACCGACTACTTCATGGGTAGCGACTTTACCTACAACGACATGAGTATGCGCAATGTGGACGAGGAAAAACACCAGCTCCTGCGAGAAGAAAACTTAGACGGACACCGATGCTGGGTGGTACAGTCGATTCCCAATGACAAGGACGAAATTTATACACGTCGAGTAACATGGATAAGACAAGACTGTTTGATGGCTGTCAAGGCTGAATACTACGACAAACTAAACAAGCTACACCGCCGACTGTCTATCTCCAACATCGATAAAGTACAGGGATTCTGGACGATGCACCTCATGCAAATGGAAAATGTGCAGACGGGTCACAAGACCATCATTCGCATGGACAACCAGCGATTCAATGTCAAGGTGGCGCCGAACCTCTTCACCGTTTCCAAATTGGAGAAAGGACTCTGACATGAACCTGATACAACTATCTACTCTCTTGCTTGTGCCGATGTTCTCGGCACAGGCATCAGCCCAAGTAGAAACGCCAACAGCAGCTGTTGACAGTCTTGAAACAGTACCCGAAGAGACACTTCAAGAGACGTATGACAAAGACAGCGATGACGCCCTGCGCGTTCGGGTGAAGGGATTTCTTGACACCTATCACGCACTCCGAACAACGGGGAATGCCGACTGGATGGCGTCGAGAACTCGGGCAAGGGGCGAAGTGAGACTCGAAAAAGGAGCGACAGCTCTCTTTGTCTCACTGAACGCTATTTACAACGGAATACTGAAAGAACGCACAGGCATTGAACTGCGTGAGGCGTATCTGTCATATACCAAAGGCAACCTTGACCTGCGTGTGGGACGGCAAATCGTGATATGGGGCGTGGCAGACGCACTGCGCCTTACCGACTGTGTGTCGCCCATCGACTATACCGAATTTCTCGCCCAAGACTATGACGACATACGTATGCCTGTGAATGGCTTACGTGCCAAATACACCTTGGGAGTCATTACAGCAGAAGCAGTGTGCAACCCAGTAACTAACTTCGCTGTGATACCTACCGATCTGTGCAATCCGTGGGCAATGCGTTTGCCGTTCACCTCTCTCCCTTATTCCATAGACTTGGAAAGCGGAAAACCAGAAAAGCGACTGAAGAACATGGAATACGGCGGACGCATCTCCGTCAACCTTAGCGGTGTGGATTTTTCTGTGAGTGCCTTGCGCACATGGAACAAGTTGCCAGCCTTCCACATGGGGATGACAACCGACGGAAAGTCACTACACATCGATGGACGCTATCGTCGCATGACGATGTTAGGAGCCGACTGTTCGTTGCCCATAGGACAATTCGTCATTCGAGCAGAGGTTGCCAAATACATCGACGAGGCGCAAAATGCAGCAATGGGATGCGAAGTGGAATGCCGCAATGCGCTCAATGCGCTCATCGGCATTGATTGGTACCCTGGCAACGACTGGAATGCAAGCCTGCAATATTGCCACAAATACACATCGGGCAATCTCGAAAAACTGCCTATCTATCGCCATGCAGGGATAGCCACAGTACGACTCGCCAAAGATCTGTTGCAAAACACAGTGAAAATTTCATCTTTTGCCTATATAGACGTGGCAGATGGCGGCATCTTCAATCGCCTGTCCACCACCTATTCACTCAACGACCAAACAGCAATCGCTATCGGATACGACTATTTTCATGCCAACAAGGGCAAGTTCCAGATGTATGCGAAGAACTCGGAGGCGTGGGTAAAACTGAAATATAGTTTTTAGGCTGGTTCTATAAATTACCACCGCACATAGTCGTCAAATGTTTATGAAATACGTTTTGTTATCTTTTGGCTTCTTTTTATATAAAACAGGCTGCGCCTCAACAATTCAAACAAGTTTAATTGCATTCGGCTTGCTCCGTTTTTGGTTCAAAATGTAAGTTCGTTCAGTCGTGTAGCTCGCTACACTCCTTCACTCTCTTGCATTTTGACCTCAAAAATAAGCTCAAAATCTAACAAAGCTAATTTATAGAACCAGCCAATATATATTTACTGCTGGTCATCATTATGACCTCTGTTTTTAATATTTAAATGTTGCAGTTAATGTTATCTTACGCCCATCAGCATGCGCATACTCTGCATCTCTTGCCATTAACATTGAAGCCGGTGTATAATAAGTATTATTAAGCAAGTTTGAGATACCTAAATTAAGTTCCCAATCCTTTAAACTTATTCCTGTTGAAAAGTTGAGTAAATTTATACTACTAACTTTTCCTTCACCCTCGTTATATATACCTTTATCTGTGGTGTCAAAGCGGTTACGGTCTCCTGTATGAACGTAATGTAGCTGCATATACATATTTTTAATAGGAGCATAATCAATATATACAGCAAACTTGGCTGCTGGGATAGATATGTTAGACATATAGGTATCCCATTTCTCTGAAGTAGACTTGAGCTTCCCCTCAAACCATGAGAAATTGGCACCTGCTTTTAAGTTGTTTAATATTTGCGCATCTGCATTCAATTCCATTCCATATACCTTTTGAGGTGTTCGGTTGACTACCCAAAAACCAGCTTCATCAATCTTAAGGTCGCTACCCAACTTTGAATAGGTATAAAAAACAGATCCATTTAGCTGTAACCTATGATTGATATCAGAGTATACACCTAACTCAAAGTTATTTGTCTTTACTGGATTAGTAATAATCTTGGATAAAACGTCTTCTTTAGCTGCACGCAGCGTCCGCCCTAAATCAAAAATAGAAAAACCTTGCGAAAAAGCAACGAAAGGTTGAAATATCGACAACTTATTGAAAGATATGCCTGCATTAAATGAGAAATTATTATATTTTAGTTTACCTCCCTTAACATGTACTTCAGGACTACTGAGTTTTGTACGCAATATATCGTAATCAGGTACATTGACATCTATAACGTCATAACGTCCTCCTAATTTTACATGAAGACATTCCCAAAGAGTTGTCTTTGTTTGCAAGAATGGAGCATGATTACTACTCTGAAGTTTAGGAACCCAATAACGTCCATCTACAAGTGGCTGGGAGGTTTCATCCAAAAGATAATCATATCCATAGGTAAGACGAGTGAAGAGATTTTCAGATATTGACAAGAATGTATTAAATTGAGAACGGAAACCTATCTTTTGATCTTTGATGGTAGCTTGTCCGCTTTTTTCTTCCCAGCGCGGTTTTTTCGGGTTATGTTTTCTGAAATCAAATATTGTGTATAAACTTGTACCATATATAGACGCCTCAAAATCTGTATTTGAGAATAATTTACGAGAGGAAAATTTTAAATACGCATTATGGTTATAAGGTGTACCCTCATCAGCAGCCTGTGGGTCTTTTTCACCGAAGATACCTATAGCTGGACTCTTTAGATATTTTCCTTTTTGCTGAACAAGAGCAGTATGCTGCAGGCTCCGATAGAAATTATACATAAATTCTAACTTATTTTTGGCTGATAATGCATAGCTTAATTTAATAAGAGCGTTTGACGTATAAGTATCACCTAATCCATAGCGTGGAGAGATATATTCACCAGAACCATCAATACTACTACCTGTTTTTACAAAAGAACCGCTAACAAGATAGTTTAATTTATCTATAGAACCATAAAGTTGTTGGTTGACACGATAGCCCATTCCTTGTGTTCCATGATAGAAATTATAAGTTGAACCTGAGAGAGAAGACGCACCGGCAATCTTTTTATTTTTTGTATTCTTTTTTGTGATAATGTTTATTACACCTCCAATAGCACCATTTCCGTATAATGCAGTCGAACCCTTTACTATTTCAATGTGATCAATAGCAGAAACATCTATAGAACGTATGTCTCGGTCTGTAGATCTTAATGGAGTGGATTGTGGAATCCCATCTATTAATATGAGCGCGCCCCTACCTCGAAGAGATTGGGAGCGTGAACTTGTTGTATTGCTTGCTAACGCCATGCTTGGAGTGAGTAAACCTAAAAGGTGAGATAAATCAGGTTCAGCTTTACTCATTGTTGCAATTTGCTTTTGATCTATAATTGTTACTGTTGCAGCAGCATTAGACTTTATTTCAGGGATACGCGTAGTGTTTATAACAACTTCCTTTAAAAGATACGTTGAATCTGTCTTAATATGCTCTTTGGCATTACCAAATGCATACATCATAACAATCATACTAAGGATTAAGTATTTTTTCTTCATGTGAAATAATATTTGTAAATAATAAATTAAGAGATTCATTTTAATCTCTTTGATGAACACTAAATTAATTTGCAAAGGTATTAAAAAAAATAAAAATATTACAATACCTAAAAATCATGAATCTTCATCAACTCTTAGTAAATAGTCAAAATAAGCCACCCTTCACACTAACATCAGCTCTGTTGTTCGCACGGCTCTTTCATTTAAAAGGTCGTTTGTTTCATTCGTTGTAAAACAACAATGTCCTTAAATGAAAGAGCCGTGCCAAAAGATAACAAAACGTATTTCATAAAAATTTAATGACTATATGCGGTGGTAATTTATAGAACCAGCCTATAAAACAACGGCTGCAAAAAAACAGATATTCAGCAATTAAAAACAGAATGAGAATAACTGTTTTTGAATGATAATTGACAACAACATATTTGAAAGGGCTGACCGCATTGCTGCGATCAGCCCTTTTAAGATATCCTTTTCCTTTTGGGGGAATAAAGCTGAGAGAATCTACTTGATCCGCTCCACGGTCAGTCCGCCCGGCTGACCCGGCTCTATCTTGATATATCTACCCATGATTTCTGTTTGTTAAATGTTAATACTTAGTGTTGTCTTGCCCCGTCCGCAGGCGCGGATTGCGTTTCACGGCGGTGTCATTTTACGAAGCGCACCAAGCGCACGGCGTTGCCGCTGACTCCGCCGTACGAACTGACTGCCCCGCTTATCGAGATGTTGTAGTGGGTCATTGTCACGTTCCCCGGTATCAAAGCACCGTCGGACGTGGAGGTCCAGTAGTTGAAGTGGCGGCTTATCTGCTCTATCTTGCAGTTCTTACCATTAAAGCCTGAGTTCCATCCAGGAAAGGGCAAGAAGAGGCAGCCCTTCTCGGTGACGGCTTCCTTCTTGAGGATCTTGCCCAGATAGCCGTCCGCCGTCTTACCCTCGAGGGTACGGTTCTTGCCGAAAGTAGAGATATTCGCTGCGGTGAAGAGCGACATTGCAGTCGACTTTTTCATTCCATCGGGGAATATCACGAGTCCAGCCTGGTCCACTTCACTCTCCACGGTACCGTTGCCGTTGAGGTCGAGGAACGCGAGGGCGTAGGCAAACGTGCTGGCGTCGTCAGGAAATTTGCGCGTATCGATCAGGTACTGCCACTCGCTCAGACTGAGGGTTACTAGTGGGTCGGTGCTGTCGCTCAGCTTCGCGTAGTTGGTCCAGTCTTTGTCTGTGCCCTGGTACTCGGTGTTTTTCGTGGGCAGGAAATATTTGCCCGTGCTCTTGTCGACGAGGGTGGGGTGTTCTGGTTTTCCGAAGAAGAACATGTCGAACACGGGGTTGGTGGTGCAGCTCACGTTCCATGCGTCGTTGTTGTCCTGCACACAGGTGTAGATGCCGAAGTAGTAGTTGTTAGCGTAGCTGGTGGGAGGCACCATGATCCACTGCTCGGGGGCGAGTCGGTAGTATCCCTTCAGCACGTTGTACTTGGCTTCCAGCTCTTGTGGTTTGTCCTTGCCCTTGCGGTAGAGGATGTTGGGATCGATGTGCTTGCGCACGGTGAGCGAATATACCTGCTTGGGCATCATGTACTGCAGGTTGCCGTCGGTGAAGTTGACCTTCTTGCCATCCTTGCTCACGGTGAACACGGATGGGGTGCCATCGGCGGTGCGCACAAAGGCGTCGGCGCTGTTGCCTACGGTCGCCGGTTGGGCTCCGGCGGAGACGATTTTTTTGGAGGTTTGCTTGTCGGTGTAGATGTCGAAGGAGAGCGTGGCCTTGTCGGTCGCTACCTTGTTGGGCACCAGAGGGAGGTAGATGTCATAGGGTGCATCAGGGCTCGCCGCCGTCGTGAACACAAATCCCTCACGCACGTTGCTCTCCCTTCCCGCCATGACGGTGCTCTCAATGTTTCCGCTTGCCGCGTCGACGGTGGCCTGCAGGGGTACGTCGCCGTGTACCACGAGGGCTTTGTATGTGTTGCCCAGGAGCGGGTTGTATTTGCCCTTGACGCTGAAGTGGGCTGCGGCGAAGGCGTTCTTGAGTGTCACGTCTTCCAGTATGCCGGCCTTGTCGCCGTTCATCTTCAC
>NZ_JBWPWW010000029.1:0-13753 GCF_056590795.1 Prevotella sp. C0026C3
TAGTGGGTCAATAATAAATCGTTTTACTGGGTCTAAAATACTTTGCCAGCGTGGGTCAAATTAGTGTGGCTTTTCCAGTAGGGGATGGGATGGGATTTGAAGCTGTCTGTTTCATCGTGTTTTAACTTCTTGGGTTTGTAATTGTTGTTTTAAAATAGGAAAGATGATGTCATCTGTCTGCATGTGGAATGCCATTACCTTTTGCCCTTCTTGATCGAAGGTGAAGATAAGGCTGTAGGGATGCCTGTCGCTGGGTGGCAGCACATCGAGGGATGCGGGGTTGAGTGTAAGGTATCCGCTCTCAAGGGCATAGTAGTGCATGGCTTCCATCATTGTACCATCCGGTACAACACTTCCTGTATAGGACAGGAAGTTCTCTCTAGCTACGTCGAGGGGCAGCGTGCGGTTGAAGTGTTCTTGGTTTGACGGATGGAAGAATACGGGCAACCATAGATTGAGGGCTGCCATGGGTACTCGTGATACTGATGAATAAATGGGACAAATCATTGTTTACCTCCTTTTTTATCTGTTTGGTTGATGCGATAGACGAGCCAGCCGGCGCAGAGTGCGGACGTGATGGCTACGAGTGGTTGCTGCTCGATGGCGATGGCCGAGAGAAGCATGCACAAAGATACAGCGTTTACACGAATAACCAAACGACGGGTTACGGGGAACTCGGCGATACGGCTGTAGAACCGGCTCTCGGCAGAGAGCCAAGCCTCTCCCCGTAATATTAATGACTTGAGTGTGCGCTGTATCGTAGCACGTACGTCGAGGGGTTGCTGCACCTGGGCAGAGGTCTCGAAGGAAATTGTCTGTTGCGTTTCCATTATGCTGAGGTTTTGACGTTGCCCGGAACTGCCGGGTACAGACGCAGAAACGGCTGCGCTTCCGTGTTCGTCAAAACCTCAGTAATTATGCTTCTGAAAAGCAAAAATCCCAATTGGAAGGCAGCCGTCAATATCTTATGTGGCTGAAAAGTAAAAGATGATGGATATTTTGCGAGTTCCCGCTCGTCAGTAGCACAAGACTTACTGAGATTTTGACGTTGCAAAGATACGAATGTTTTCTGAATGTGCAAATTTTCGGGAGAGAAATTTGCACGCGGATTGCTGCTCCCTTCCTTTTGGAGGGGCTGGGGGAGGCTACAGGTACTCTTTGCCTTGGTCCACTCCTTGAGGGAGAAGGCGCGCTGAGCTGTGCGCTGAACTGATAATGTTGCCATTACTTTTCGCTGTTTGACGTTGCCAGCTTCCGGCTGGTACGGACGCAGAAACGGCTGCGCTTCCGTGTCGTCAAACAGCGAAGAATACTCCGAAAAGCAGAATCCTCATGGAAGGCAGCCGTCAATATCTTATGTGGCTGAAAAGTAAAAGATGATGGATATTTTGCGAGTTCCCGCTCGTCGAAGACATTAGTCTCCGCTGTTTGACATTGCAAAGATACGAAAGAAAAGTGAATGTGCAAATTTTCGGGAGAGAAATTTACACGCGGATTGCTGCTCCCTTCCTTTTGGAGGGGCCGGGGGAGGCTAGGGGTGCGCTGTATCGTAGCACGTACGTTGATGGCCGGACGAACGGTTTGCGCCTGAGCTTCAAAATTGATTGTCTGTTGCATAATGCACTCGGTTTTGACATTGCCCTGATCCGCAGGGTACGGATACAGAAAAAGCGGATGCTCTTCCTGTTCGTCAAAACCGAGATTTCTCCACAAGGGCTAAATCACATGGAAGGCATCCGCCATATCTTCGATGCAGTGGTCTGCAATATAGGCATAAAAATAAGCCCATCGAATTTAATAAGTCGGGGCTTGATATCATCTCGCCCTTGTTTGAGAACATTGTTCTCGGTTTTGACAGTTGCAAATATAGGTAGAAGTTCTGGAACTGCCAAATAAAAGCGCAATTATTTTTTGCGTGACGCAAAAATTAAAAGCTTACATCGTCAGTCCATGTTCCATGCAGGTCTTCATCTAAGTCAGTAGCTCCAACACGCATCAATTGCAATCGACTCCACTCCCAATTAGAGATAGCGGTCCACTCTCCACCTTTATAATGCAGACGTAGGTCGTACTTATGTTCTTCTCCATTAAGCGTGTAATGCCCTAAAACATCATAAGCATTGTCCCCAATAGAGAGTGCCGTTTCTTCTGAGAAATCAACATCTGAATCCGTATGAAGATTTACCTTCACAATTTGTTCTGCCATTGTGATAGCCTTACTTTCCATTGGATCACGTTCATACTTTTCAGTTTGAATAGTAGAACTTGCTTCTGGTTCATTGGAACAGCGATTAACCATGAAGAAAAATACTAAACCAATAATGATGAATGTTAAACATCCCATCATACATCCTTTTGGTGATGTTTGTTCTTGTTTCATAAACTAATAGTTTTAAGTTACATTCCACAAAAGGTATAAAAATATTTTTGCGTGGTGTAAAAATTATTCTATAATAATAGGCTTCTCGTCAGGTAGTTCATCATGAGGTATCTGATATTCGTCAAAAACTTTTAGCAGCTGCTCCTCATTATATACTTGAATCGGAAAGCCCTGCCCTTTGAGGTCTTTGATTAAGTCCTTCTTCTTTGGTCCTGCTGCATAGCCCATAATGACTATATCGGTCTTTTTGCTAATAGAAGTATTCATATCAGCCCCATACTGTTTTAGAAGCTTTCCCAAGACATCACGTTTCGGAAAGGCGAGAAACTGCCCTGTTATAACTATCTTCTTGCCGAAGAATGGAGTATTAGTGTTTTCTACTTCTTCCGCACAGAGAGGCTTCAGTGTATCAGAATTGAGATGACTATTTTCTCTGTCTTCCAGAGATGGTCTTCTAACCTTTCTCTTCATCATGTTAATTTCAGCCTCCATCCGCTCACGGATACAGAAATTGATAAATGTGTTAATGTTTTCTTTCTTAGACAGGTAAGCGATAAGGTCGCTGTCTACAATAAGTTGATGTTCCATAATGTAATAGTTCTTAGTTTTTGTTTCGTAATTCGCAGCAAAGATACAAAAAACGAATAATAACGCAAAAAAATGAAAAGAAAAAGCCCCTGATGTATCACACACCAGAGGCTTTGGCTCTTTTATTATGAAATACGTCGCCCCTTAGAACGAGGCGGTTTGTAATTCCGTTCTTATTTGTGAGATGCAAGAGGAGAGTTTCTTATAGGTGGTTTCTCCTGCTGTCTTCACCCCACTGGTGTACTGGCGCATGAGCGAGGGATTGATACCAGCACGTTTGGCTATCTCGGTAACGTTGAGAAAGTTGAAATAATTGAAGAATGAACGAAGGTCATATTTATACTCGAAAGTAAGCCCTGTGTAGCGTGCATCTTCAGGATAAGCCTGACGGCATTCTTCAACGGCTTTCAGAAAGTCGGCCTTTGCCTCGCCAGCGGTAGCTCCGTCGCCATCTATGAGGGCATAGTCGCCAATGGGTTGTTCGCTGTAGCAAGAATAAGTGCCATCGTCGCCGAACTCGATTGTTACCAAAATTTTGTGTGCCATATTCTGTTGTTTATGATATACTTGAAAGAAAAGAGCCCTCCCTTATTATTTCAGCAAACCAACTCTTGAAAAAGGGGCGGTACGCCCGGACGATTAACGTCCGAGCAATACCTTGTAGATTTTCTTCAACAACCCCGTTTTGACTTCATGGCTGCCATGCCTTGGAATCCTGATTTTCGCCCCTGTTATAGGGTTGGTCCATTCATCGTGCTCGGCACCATGTTGAGTGAGTAAGCATCCTGCTTTCCTCAACTCTTTGTAAAGTTGATTGTACTTCATAATTTAAAAGAGCTCTTTTTGTCTTAATGACAATGCAAAGGTAGCAATTTCGCTACAAACCTCCAAATGTTTTGGTAACTTTTTTGCTACCAAGTGCGAATTTTAACATTTGAAGCAAAAAGCCCCCTTGCTTGGTGCAAGAGGGCTAAGATGCGCCACCAGCCCACGTGGCGACTTGGTGTTCAAATCGGCTATATAGTAGCAGCCGGGGCTGGAATACTATCGGCAGCTCGACGGATGCGGTCGGCAAGGTCGGTAAGCGCACCACGAAGTTGCTGGGCTTCTTCAGGTGTGAAACCTCCGACACCACCGTTTCCGTCGATGCCATACATCTTATGCTGGAACCAAGGCACAGACTTCTCGAAGTAAGTGCGTGAGATTTCACGCCATGACACACTAAGATATATATCACTCATACGGTTCTTCATATCGGTGATTTTGTCTGCTTTCTGCACTGCTATTTCCATAATCTTGTAATTTTAGTTTTATCTTATAAGTGGCTCTCCCCGAAGGGAGAACCTTTTGTTTTAATCTTTTGGCATATCCGTTAGTCGGTCGAAGATGTCCTGTGCATAAATAAGGAGCTGTGGATAACCGTTTGGATAGCTGTCGCAATAATTTCTGATTGCCTGAATGAGGTCTTGTTCTTCGGAGGTAACCTCCATTTTGATTTTTTCTTGTTTCATACTATATATTTATTTGAACAATACAAAGATACTACTCTTTTGGATAGTAACCAAATTTTATACTATCTTTTTTGATAGTAAAATGTATTTTTAACATTTGACCAAAGAAAAGCCCCCTTGCTTGGTGCAAGAGGGCTAAGATGCGCCACCAGCCCACGTGGCGACTTGGTGTTCAAATCGGTCAATATAGAAACCGAGGCTTAGTGTATGCTGTCAGCGGCTCGGCGGATGCGGTCGGCAAGGTCGGTGAGCGCACCACGAAGTATTAACTTCTCTGCCTCACTGAACTCTGTGGGCTTCTTGTTGCCGTCGATGCCGTCCAGTTTATGGTAGAGCCAAGAACCTGATTTGCCGAAATAACGCTTTGCGAGATCTGACCATGAGATGGAAATCAGCAAGTCGCTCATTTGGGCTTTCATGGTGTCCGCCTGTGTCCTCTTTAATGTCATTGTTGCCATAGTTGTATCCTTTCTTTAATAAGCCCTCCTCCGAAGAGGAGAGGCTTGTTTGTTTTAATCTTCGTTGCCTTCGAGCCATTCTACAAAGAGACGTTCAAGATAGTATCTTAACTCGGGGTCTCCGTTTGGATAACTCTTGCGGTAGTTACGCCCTGACTCAATCATATCGAACTCGATTTCTGTGAGTGCTAATTTTTTTGTCTTCATATTCTATATTTGTTTTATTGAACAATGCAAAGGTAATACTTTTATCCGTACTACGCAAACATTTCAGTACTTTTATTTGTACTGAAATAAAGTTTTAGCATTTGAAGCAAAAAAGCCGTAGCGGTTTGAGGGCTGCTACGGCTACAAAGAACGAGCGGTGGGATGTGTGAAAATATGTGATATTGTATAATATTTTTACGTTGTGTAAAAAAGGGCGTATCCTTACAGATACACCCTCTCGTCAAATACAGGCAATGAGTTATAGCCTGTCAGCAGCTTGCATGATGCGCGCTGCAATATCTTGTAATGATGACTTCAACCGTTCTCGGTCTACATCGCTGAAATCGTCTGCTATCCCGTTGTTCGTCCCGCTAAACTTGTGATAGAGCCATGAGCGCGATTTGCCAAAGTAATTTTTTGCCAAGTATGCCCAGTTTACCTCTTCATAAACATCGTTAAGAACCTGCCGAACGGTTGTTTTTTGCTGTTTGATTGCTATTTCCATATTATTTTGTTTTTGGCTCTCCCCCTTTTGAGGGAGAGTGGTTCTTTATTCATGTTCCATTAAGTCGTAGACGAACTCCATGATGTAGATCTCCAAATTCTGCTCACCGTTCGGATAGGCCTTTCTGTAATTTCTTAGAGCTTGTATCAACTCGTCTTCTTTCTCTGTGTACTTCAGATGACTCATTTTATATTTGACATTACAAAAATAATAACCTTTTGCGTATTAACCAAATAAAAGAGAAGAAAAAATCATCAAAAGGTGATGGATTTAACTTTTGAAGTAAAAAAGCGAAACAAAAATGGGGCTTGCGCATCACTGCGAAAGCCCCTGAATACAAAAACATTTTACCTTGAAACTAAAAACTAAAGCACATGAAAACAAGTTACTTGGTGAATTGATAATTCCGGGCATAGGTGAGCCGGGTATGAGGATTGCGACTAACTACGTCCATGCGTACCTCACGACAGCCAAAACGAAAGAAAAGGAATCGCTTTGGGACGCGATGAACGATGATATCGAGGGTGTCTGAGGATGATATCGAACCTCGGAACGTATTATCGGTCACGCAGCCGGATAATGACATCCAAGCGTCGTTCCATGAAAAGCACACAAGACTATCTGGGTGATGCATACTGTCTGTGGATATGGTAATGGCAGCTTCCTTCTTTATCGGGGCTACAATATCGGCATGGGTGGTAGTAGCGGTGGTGGCAGCCTCGGAGATGCGTGATGTTTTGGCACCCACTTGCCGAGCGACCTTTACCAAGGTGTCGCTGCTTTTACGGAATTCGGACGAACGAATGTTGAGAACAGGAACGGATGCATGGCTCTGCCCTGTGGGAGTCTCAGATATATGTACGTTGCCATTGTGTAGGAGAATACTTTGATTATGACGAAGGCGATTGCGGTCGGAAAGTATATCACGATAGAGCAGGATGCTACCGATAAGCGTAAGTATCCATGCAACGCAGAGGAAAAGGGTGAAGAGAGGTAAGCGTTTCATTTGGTTTCGGTCTTTACGATTGTGCGTACAGAAGTGATGAGCGAGAGCATGAGACGGAGATACTCCGGAGACGTGGCATACTTACAACCTTTGTTATCGCAGATACGACGAGCGAACTCTTCGGCATCGTGACGGTAAGGCCATGCGTCGGCATATCCGGGCTTTTGGAGAAGCCGGGAATGTTCTGAAAGGCAATCGCCAAGGGTATCGAAGTCTTTGAAGAGGCGATATACCTTGTAGTACCAACGATTCGCTCCCTTAACTTTGTTGATAGAGACGATGCGTTCGGGCGCGACGAAAGTACGACCGGGAGTGTTGAAATACTCGTGAGTGAGTACGAGAACAGTCTTGCCGGTCCAATTGCTACCACGGGTGATACCGAAAATATTATTCTCTCCGACTTTGGAACGTCCCCATCCGGTTTCGAGGATGGCTTGTGCCGTGACGAATTCGGGGGCAATATCGGTAGATGCCTTAGCAGCGGAATAGACGGAGCGAGCAAAAGCGCGTTGAAGAGCTGTGGGCATGGTTAATCTTTTTTGATGTATTCGCCCCGGTCGTTGAAGTCTTTCAGGCGACGGACGAATGAAGTGGGAAATATAGGATAGATGGCTTGAATATTCTCAATGCAAGAGAATGACTCACGCACCATCATGAACACGCACAGATAGGTTCCAATCCACTGTGTAGGACCGACAATGCTACCTTGAACCCTGTAGTTTACCAAGACATTTGAAAGGATGAGCAGCAGAATATAGATGGTAATCTTCTTGCTGAACTTACTGAAAAAAGCGTCGCTGGAAGCATCTTTGTGGAGAAAGTGCTTCCACACGCTGAGAACAGTGTCGACAACAATGGCGACGCCTATCCACTTTGCGAATTCCCAGTCCTGATAAAGATAATGGGAGAGGTCGGCCACGAAGGTGAGTGGCACAGAGACAATAGATATCATTGGTAATTTTTTCATTGATGTCGAGGTGTTGATTTCGTATTACAAAATTACATTATACCAACTTCTTGTAAAAGGACCGATAGAGATCGTGGGTGCCGAGCGTGTCGGGAGCAATGCAAGACATCATGAGCGTCCAACCGGCAGAATGAAGTTCTGTGGCCACGAAGGGGACTATCTCGGCTTTGTCGAGCGAGCCACGTGAGAGCCAAGAAATGTTCCCGGCATCGGCATCGGCCAGCATCCAAGCATGAACTTGAGACAGTAACCGGAGTGCCCGATCAGAGGCCAGCATATATTGAGCAGCGTCGGCACGGTTGTTCATCTTGTCGGCAACGGTAATGGCCATCTGTTGGTTGTAACGGAAAGAATTGTGTCCGTCGCCAAGCATATTCATCTCGCCGTAATCTACGAAGAGGAATGAACCTACACATTTATCTACCCGGTCGCTGAGTTCGTCGAACGACTGTCCGTAAACATAATTGGCAATATCGGGGACACGTGAAATCTCCGGCAGTGCGTTGAGTTCGGCCACGAGTTCATTGTAGCCGGGAAAATCGCTAGAACCGTTGGTAAACATAGCCAGCACACCATTTTTGGCAGGGTATTGTGCAAAATAGAAAAATTGGTCTTTAATCATCGCTTTATAGAATTTTGTCAATTACGGAGATGGGTAATCCCACTTCTTCGCTGATTTTGAGTTTATCCCAGCCGAAGCCTTTCATGTCGTGAACGGCATCGATAGTTTTTTTTCGAAGTATCTTCAGATAAGTCAAGACATTCATCTGTTCGATTTGACGGGTATCGCCGAGTCCTTCTTTTGATAAATCGTAGAGTGCATCTGATGCATCGGTGGTGATAGGGCGACCGGGGCGAGGTATGAATTTAGATAGAAGCGAGAACGATGTCTTGTTGAAGAGATAGTTATGGAATGCCTGAAAATTGAAAGATATGGCGGTAAGAACCTCAATAGGCAGAACTTCGAACTCTTTGGCTAAAGCGTGGGCGTGTTCGGAATCGTAAACCTTGTGGGGATAGTAGAGAATGGCAGCGAGGAGCGGAAGCGAGGCGTCGCCCTGCTCGATGAGTTCTCGTGCCTCGATATACTGCAAGGCTGTAAGCGAACAAGTGAGCATTCCATAATCGGTATCAATACGGTATGCTTGGTAATTCCTATTTCCGACATGCAGCAGCGGGATGAGCTGTGTGCAAAAGCATAGGTCGACGACGTATTGGTAGTCTTGTTTTCTAAGAACACGAGCGAGCGGATGGTGTAAGCGATATGGGTCGACACGACGACATAGTTGATAGGTATTATCATCTAGTCCGTCGAGGATGGCATTGTTGTCCGGATAGTTAATTTGGAAGAGGAATGTAAGCTGTTCAGAGATAGCGATGAGATTAGCAATCTGCTCTTCTGACTTGAATTTTCGTTTATTCCACGACATTAAATCGCAGAGGTAATTGATGCGTACTTCTCCGGCAGATAATCGCCCCTCTGTCATACGCATGAGGTCGGATATCAGACGGATATACTGTTTAGAAGTCATTGCATCCCACCGGTTGGGTATATGGTATATCGTATTATTGTAAGAAAGTTCTATATCCTTCATGGAAGCATGATAATATTGTCGTTAGGGTCATTATAGGCGGAATTGGAACAGAAGTCCACGGAAGAGTCTGTGGAAAACAGAGTATCGGCATTGGAGATGAGTTCTTCGGCTTCTCGGTCGAGCCGGTCGGCTAGGGAAATGGCTGCAGAGAGTTCGTCTTTCCCTGACCGAGAGGCATGGCTGTCATCGAAGAGATTGCGGATAGTTGGGGGAAATTCCAAAATATCGAAGCGTCGCAGCGACTTGGCTATTGTCTTTTTGGCAAGAGCGAGATTAAGAATCGGTTCAATACGGTCACGATTAGCGTCAGACAGTTTCTCGTAATAGATAAATAGAAGCTCATCGAGTGTTTCCTTCTGCAGTGGAAGGATGCGGAAGAAAAAGAAATAAGAGCAATCTATAGGGTATATAGAATCGAAAATATCTGCAGAGGAAATCTTACAACTATCAATTATCTTGTAGTAGCGAGATTTTTTCCAAAGCCAAGCCGGAGAAGCCTGATTATCTTCTGAGGCTTCTGCAGACATTAACAACTGTATGATACTGTCCATCGCATTATAGTAGTTCTCCATGTACGAGCGTTTCATACCCTCTATCTCGTACTTATAAATATCTACCTTATTTTTGCGACGATTGATACTATCAAAAATTAATTGCGTTGCCATGGTCATGTTAGCCACGGCGGAGCGCAAGGCTTCCAGCAGTGAATTTTCTATATGATCTGCGATGATAGCGTCGAACACAGGAGCCGTAATAACCGTCTCTACTCGTTTCTTAGCTGTTGTGCCGGAAGATTGTAGGTCGTTCAGATCCATGTTGGTTTCAACGCCGGGAGCATATTTGCTAAATGTGCCGAAATCTTTAAAAATATCAACTAAAATATTCATGCCTGTTGTTGATTTAATCTGTTTTTGGGAGAAATATCTTCTTGACGCTGTGGAACCTCACGATAGAATCCAATGCGATATCCCTGTTTCCAAAGATTCGGGAAGTTTAAGCGAAGAGCATAATTGAAAGGCTCGGAGCATATTTCATCTTCTGGAGTCAATGACATTATATATATAAGGTAGTTGTAGTACGCGTCAGAACCGGACTTACTGATAACCCCATCTTTATCCACAGCAGTAATGGAAGCATCCAAACCAACACTTGACAACAAGGCTTGTTCGGTTCGTTTGTCGTATGCTATCAAAGCCTCGATATATTCTTTATATTTCAAGTCTACAGTTTCAATCTTCCATTGTTGTTCGTGTCCGGATGAATCCATAAAGGATATTGAGGAATAAGCCTTACCTTGGTTACTAGCACCACTGAGATAGTCACCTATTTTTCGAAGCTCTAAACGCATATACTCTACAAGTAATGATTCGCGATACTCCGTACCAATCTCAATACTATTATATTTGACAAGGTCTAGCTTCTTCGATTTGCGTATTTTATTTTCTTCGCACAATTTCATCAGTTGGTTGCGCTTGCTCGATACCCACGCATTGGGGATAATGATGTGTATCTTGGCAGCGAGTGAGTTGCGCAAGAAAGAGTTGATGTAGGTAGCGGTTTTATTGCTACCTTGAATATAGGGGCGTGCGCCTTGATGGGTTTCGTTCACACCGTAGAACTCATCGACTGATTTTTCCCGATGGTGGGATATGGCTGCGTACTGGTAGTTGTCTACTTCTGACATTCGAAATTTCGGATAGACCTTATAGTTTCCACGCCCGAAGTTCCATTGTCCTACCATAATATGATGAAAATCGTTATAGTTCACCATATCATATGCAACATCCTGTTTGTTCGTAGCAAGTAGACAGTGCTTATTTTCCATCGGTTCTAATCCGGAGACAGGTATCATACCTAATCTTTTTCCACGTGCAAATCGCCATTTGCAAAAGAAGTCGCCAAAATAATAATAGTTTTTTATATTTGTTTTAGCGAATTCTTGAGCGGTTGTTTCCATACCTCTCTCATCCCATGTGTTCATCCAATCGTCCCATTCCGGAAGTGAAAGGTACTCACGTTTAACTTTCCCTTCTGCAACAGTTTGAGTATAGGCACAAGGGCCGTGCCCATATAACATTTTGATTTCTTTGCTGTACAATCTAGGTAGCAGACGGTTTTGTTTAATTTCAAATGTTACTTCATCGCAGAGGGTGTTATTCTTTCCACGATTACAGACTTGATAACCATTTATACCAAGCCATGAGTGTTCGTGCAAAGTCAACTGGGAACCTTGTGGTACGAGAAATCCATGATTAGCAAGTAACTGTTGCCCCTCACCGATCTGAAAGGAGAAAACATTACCATCCGTAATGTAGTTCCCGGCATTGCCGTATAGTTCTATACTATCTGTCATAACCAATTTATCTTGTGTAGTTTATATCCATCGTTCGGAAACCCCATATATCTGATGAGTATGCGGTAACACATCTTAGGTTCGCCTTGTTCATCCTCGAATAGGAAGTAGTTCTCCGAGTTCACTGCGAACCTATCCTGTGGTAGTTGGGTGCGGTACTTGCAATGTGGTTTCACTATGAGCTTATCCCCTGCCACGCCCTGTGACCTCGAATAAGGGAAGAAGCACAGAGTGAAGTCGCCACCAGGGAGCTTGCTAATCTCCCTTGCCCACTGCATCGCATTGATGCCGTCCATTTCGATTGCCTTCTTCATCACTTGCGAAATTACGCAAATCCCCTATGGGGGCAAAGGACGGCAGATGGGGGCTGGCGTCATATTTCCGTGCTTTTGAGAGGTTGCACCTCAATATCCAAAATCAGCGGTGCGTGCTGATTTCCGTCGTTTGGACTTTTTATTTTCACTCTTTCGGAACGCAACTCGTTGATTTCCAATAAAGTAACTTTTTGACCTATGTAAATAACCCTCGTTATTACCCTGTTTTGGATAATTTTTATAGATATATTCGGACTTTATGGGTAGTTAAATGGCTATGTTTTCGGGCAAATTATCCGGATAACTGCTGAGTTCTTTTTTAATAATGTCTGAATAAAGACCATATAAGAGGTATATCATTGCACTTGGGAGCTGTGTGGTTAGTCCCGGTCTTCGTTTCAATTCTTCTTTTTTCTCCGAAGCTTTGTCAAGTTCTATTTTGCCATTTGTTTTCTTCAGTGGGCTGATAAGAATAGCACTGCAAAGGTTAGGACACTCGTTTTCATCAATGCGCACCTTTGGGAGCAAGGGAAGTTTCTCGCCAAAGAGCAACTGGCAGAGCCTGAACTGCTGCCAGTGGTAGATGGTGGGCGCACCGTCGTTGTAGAGGATAACAGAGAAGCCGTAACTCTCCAAGGCTGCTTTCATTGTGAGCGAATCGGTAGTTATCTGCTCCAGTTCTTCACGTGTCTTATTACCTGCACGGTCGGGGTAGAGATGGATAATTTTGTTCACGGCATCATTGCCAAAAAACGAGTATACCTGCTGTGCTAGGTTCTGCTGGTCATCAGGGATGTATGCCCAAAATTCCTTGATAATGTCAAAGCGATTCCCATAGTCTTTTTTCTGTCCTACGATGAGAGACTGAAAGTTGCCGGGGTCATACCCCATGTATAGTGGTTCTCTTTTGTCGTAATGTTGTAGGTAACGTGCTGTGAGAAAGAACTGGTCTTTTAAATCGAATTTTAAAATTTGTTCATAAATATAACTATCCTTAAACTGATGCCGTTCGTGGTCATAGGTAGTGAAGAACTTATTAGTGACTTCCTTATGTCGTATGGCACAGATGGCGGTCAGGAACTCGTCCATGTCGAGGGTGTCAAGCTGGGTCTTGAAGAACTTGGGACCGAGAATATCCTTATTACAGAAAGAAGATGCACGGATATAGTAGATGGCATTACGACGCATATCGGCAAGACGGGGCTTCCAGCGTGCAACAAAGGAATTGAGTCGCTCTGTTTCTAACCGTATTTTTTCCATTACGACCGGATTCTTTGTATTGCGTAGTTCCTGCTGAAGAGTAAATTGCTTGTATAGCGATTGATTGATGGCGAGCGACACACTGGCTATTTCCTCGATGAGATGGCGGTCCATCTTGTTCTCGTATTCCTCAAACCAATCATCCTCTCCTAGGTCGACACGTGCCGTATCGCTCACTCCTGTGACACCTTCGTAATATGCAGACCGTCTTATTTCAGCCGAGCCACCACGAAGTGAAGGAAACAGACGAGATTTCAATTTCTCACCACTATTGTGCTTCATCTCTTCCACAAAGGCATGAACAGCATTGCGACCTGCTACGCTCTCAGGTTGGTCAGACGATACGAGCTGCAGATGTGCTCCGTTGCGGAAGATAACAGAGTGTTTGGCATAGGCTATCGGGTAACGTGGCCGGCGGAAGTGTGATGGCAATTTCCCTTCACCCACCACATAATCAATACCATATTCTAACATCGCACGCTGCTTGCCATTCACTATGACTGGACGAGAAAATGATGCCTGAATGTTTGGCTGGAAAAGCCACACTAATTTGACCCACGCTGGCAAAGTATCTTAGACCCAGTAAAACAATTTATTATTGACCCACTA
>NZ_JBWPWW010000030.1:0-12066 GCF_056590795.1 Prevotella sp. C0026C3
TATCGGATGTATGGCATATAATAGCCTCTATGAATGGCAGGAGATAGAAGCATTAGAACTTGGCAATAAAAAAATAGGTTCATCCGAGATTTTGTGTGATACCTAACAGCGGGATAAGAAAGAAGCTGGCTCTATCTTTAGTACCTTTGAAAAAGTTAACTAATACTATTCTTAGTACTTATGATAGAAACCAGCTTCTTTCTTATTCACCTTCTTGAAGTTGTAGCCGAGCGCACCCCCGAGGTTCTCCGTTGCTGAAATCTTAGCAATCATTACTTGCGGTAATCAATGGTCAGAGAGATAGCCTGCTCCTGTAATGCAATGATCTGAGCTGATAGTTGCTCCAGCTTCTCAAGCAGTATCTGAGCAGTCTTCACGCTATGATAGCTGTTGATGGCACGTACAGCTTGATTATACAGCACACCTATCTTATGTATCTGGGCAGTCAATTCGGAGAGTTTACGATAGTACTCCACAGCAGACTTATCTACCGTTATCACCTTGAAATGCTCCCCCAATATCCTTGCCCGCACAAAGTCGGACTTCGTTTCCGCCCCTGACTTATGGAACAACTCAATCGCCCGTTGCTGGTCTTTCGGGTCAGGCAAGCGTACGTGCCAGTTGTCCCAGCGAGGCTTATTCAGCTCTTTTCGCTTACGATCTCTTTCTGTCTGCTCGTTCATCTGTTGTTTCTTCTGTTAATTACGACTTTGGAGTAATTCATCTCCCCTTCGGGGCAAGGGTCTTTGTGTTACAAACTGCGGTTTGTGTTACAAAGACACACCTTGCCAATATCAAGAATTGATGCCACGCATCTGCTTCAGATTAGGAATTAGCTTTTGACTTTCTGAGCTAAGTTTTGAGTCAGGTTAAGACTTAACTCAGTTTTGACTTGACTCAGTTTTGACTTGGCTCAGTTTTGACTCAACTCAATTTTGACTTGACTCAAAATTGACTTGAGTTAAAACCCACTTCTTGACCATACCAAATCTTGACTTACCCAACTCTTAACCGAAATCCCCTATGGCTTACTCATTTGACCGCAGGTAATTGTAAGTTCAGATTAAACGCTGAAAACGCACCGATGAAGTCAACAATCCCCAAAGAGGGACAAAAGCACGCACACCGATGGAAGAATTGACACTCACCGAGAGATTGTATGCTCTTGATGTCAGCGTTCCCAAGTTCAAATGAGTATCCGCTAAACCATATCTCAACTCACTTCTTTTACCCCGCTGTCCAATTACTTATTTCTCTTATATATAGGATTATAGTGCCTTTCAAGCATCGCTTGTATATCGCTCTGTTTGTAGAGTATCTTGCCTCCAATTTTGTAATAAGCTATTGTTCCACTATCTCGGTACTCTTGTAGTGTGCGACTGCTCAGACGTAACAGCTTGCAGACTTCCTCACTTGTAAGGTAAACCTCTCCGCCCAACATAGGACGTGCAGTAGCGCAATAACGCTTCAGCTTCTTCAAGACGCTCTCCATAAGTTGTGCAAACATCTGCATTTGAGGGTCTTGTTGTGTAATGATTTCGTTCTCTGACATAGTTCATTCAGTGTTTGAGTTCAGTCTTTCTTTGCATTCAGTATCTCAGTGATGTCGCTCTCTTTATAGTAGCACTTATGCCCGACCATAGAGAACGGGATTTTACCCGTATCCCGATAGTGTTGCAGGGTGCGCTTGCTGATTCCGAGCCTACGGCATACGGCTTCATTGTCAAGCCATTCTTCCGTTTCGGGAGGACACCCGATAAGCCGTTCGATACGGTGGATGAAATCTGCAAAGGAGGAGTAGTGCTGCTCCCATGCCTTGCGGTCGATGATGATAAGTTTCATTGCATTGTTGTTGATTACGTTGTTAATACTCAGCAAACGAGCAGTTTTTCTGTCGATTGCCCTTCTTGTCGGATGCAAAAGTAACCCCTCTAAAGCGGAAAAAGAAAGAGTGAGGAAGAATAAGGAAATAGTTAGGGAACAAGGGAAATGGTGAATACAAAAGCCTAGGCTATTGCGGTAATGAGATGAGGCGCTGGTTCGTTCCGTACTAGCGAAAATAAAATCAGATCACTCTCGAGTGTTTGATTGCTTCGACATCTCTCTATCAATTAACAGAGCAAGAGCACACTCTTTGGCTTGATTGATTGGTAGAGTATTTGTCTTGTCGCTTCTTGCGTCCAAAGAGCCTGAGTATGCCGTATTCGTTCGGGCTTATTCTTTTGGCGGTTAGCCTATTGCTGCAAGGTTGGAGCGAAAAATACGACCGCACTAACAATCGAGTTTTTGCAAGTATGATAGTCCCAAAGTACAGAGAAAAGCCCTGCGGTGGAGATTTTTCACTCCATCCGCAGGACTTGACCTTGCAAGCAATCAAAGCAACCGCCATACCTTTGCCCGACCGAATATGGCTTCAGGTCTTTGAGGAAAGTTCACCTACAAAGGTTCAGATTGCGTTTTGTCTTGCTGTGCTATTGACTCACAATAACCCTCAAAGGCAGAATGCTCTCTGTCAGTGAGTGCAGTCATATCCTCTTGTATCTTGTGATCGGTTATCTTTCCGTAGATTTGTGTTGTACCAATATTGCTGTGTCCGAGCATTTTACTAAGCGTTTCCATTGAGATCCCGTTGGATAGGCAAATTGTGGTTGAAAATGTATGGCGAGCCATATGAAAGGTCAAACCTTTCTCTATTCGGCATATCTGACCAATGTTCACACAAGCTAAAGACGCCTTGCGGGTGGTTAGGTTAGGGAATATCAAGTCGTCTACTTTCTTGTCTTTGATATAGAATGAAAGGATTTGCTTGGCAATAGGCAAAAGTGGAATGATAGCTTCTACGTCCGTTTTCTGCCTTTTGATACGGATTTCCTCCGTGCCGTCTGCATTACGGATGATATGCTTTAGCCTGATCCGTTGCATGTCCACACGTGCCAGACCAGTAAAGGCACAGAAAAGAAAGAGCTGCCTTGCCCGTTCGAACTGCCTGTCAATGATGGGTGTTTGTAATACCCGTTGGAGCTCCTCCGTAGTGAGATAACGCCTTGTGCGGTGTGGCAGTTCCGCTTTGTAGTCCACAAAGGGGTCGATGCGGATATACTTCTTCTGCTGACCTATGCCGATGAGCTTTCTTAGGAAGATGACCACAATCTGAATTGTGGCAAGGGAAAGGTTGCGCTCAGATTTGAGATAGAAGTCCATCCCCTCGATAAAGCCGTAGTCCAACAATGAGTAGCGAATATCCTCCAGTCCCAATCGTTCACGCAGATAAGCCTCTATGAGTTGTGTGGCATAGATGTAGTTGGCAAAGGTCGGCTTGGCAACCGTTACCCCCACACAGGGATGTTTATCCTCAATGAAGAGATGTGCTTCTTCCAAAAGAAAACCTTTAGGTTTGTCTTCTTCCATGAGTTCACATTTCAGTAGCTCGGCTGTGATATAGCCACGCTGCCATACTAATTCTTGATACTTCGCTTTGGCTTGTTCCTCTTTGGCTTGGAGATAGCGGTTGATTTCCTTTATCTCTTCGCCCGTTCCCTTGCATCTTCCCTTACGACTATCCCAAAGTTCGGGAGCAATCTCCTTGCCCGTGCTGTATTGCACCTGCTTTCCGTCTATAGTGATGCGTCCCATAATCGGACATTTGCCGTTCTTCTTTTCTTTGGACCGATTGATATAGAATAGTGTTTTGAATGTACTTCGTGCCATAATATCAAAGCTTCAAGGTGAATGTATCTTGTATGCGTTGCTGCACATTTTGCATCTCTCGATGGATTCTCTCGGAGGAAACAGCAGCATATACTTGTGTTGTTCTCAGGTTGGTGTGTCCGAGCATCTGGCTCACCGTTTCAATAGGCACTCCTGCTGAGAGCGTGATGAGCGATGCAAAGGTGTGGCGAGCCATATGAAAGGTTAGCGGGCTTTCCATACCGATATTTCTCTGTATGTAGTGCATGCCGTTGTGGATGATGTCGTTAGTCGGCACATCAAAGACAAAACCCGCACGCTTACCTCTGTACCGCTCCATTATCGCCCAAGCAGGTGGAAGCACCTGTACACGATACGGGGTCTTGGTTTTCATTCGCTTGCCCTTGATGCAAAGTTCACCTTCTTCCAAGACAATGTTTTCCTCTCTGAGATTGCGCACGTCTGAGATTGCCAAGCCTGCAAAGCAGGAGAATACGAACAAATCACGGACAATACGGTAGTTCTCCCATTCTATCTCCAAGTCAATGATGCGTTGCAGCTGGTCTTGTGAGATGCTTCTCGGCTCACCTTTGGGACGTTCATAACTGTAGCCCAAGAACGGGTAGAAGTCCAGCACGCCTTTCTTCACCGCCATGCGGACGATGCTCTTCAAGGTGGATAGAGCACTTGACACGCTGCTACGTTTCAGTTTTCGGTCAATGGAGAGGTAGTACTCGAAACCCTCAATAAAGGCTTTGTCTAATTGTGAAAGGGGAATGTCGCTTACTTTATACTTCTTCTGCAGATACTCACGGAGCAGGGATAGCTGATAGGTACGGAGCTTGAATGTCTTCAAGGCTCTATCAATGCCTATGCGTTCCTTTGTCTGTCTGAGATATTCCTCAAAACTCTGCAAAAGCAGGGCTTGACGGTGGATTTGCCCCTGATAAGCATCCCTCACATCGGTGGCGGTAAAGGTTTCTTCTCTTTCACTGAGTTCGTGAAAGCGTGCGTGGATGAGTGCGGTGCATTCACCGAGTTTCTGATTGACGGACACCGCCATAGCACTCTTGCCGGTGAGTCGTTGCTTACGGCTATCCCATAGGGAGATCGGAGTCTTACACTTGGTGGAGAACCCCGAATGGGTTCTGCCTACGGAGATGCGCCCGATGACAGGCACAAGTCCTTTCTTGTCGGTTCGTCTTGCCTGAACAAAGAACGATACTTTCAGTTTGTTTTCTTTCATTCTTCTATCGTTTTTCTAAATTCCCTTTGCTTGCAAAGGTACAGTGAAACAGGTGCTTCTGAGCGATGCAGAACGATGAAATACGATGAATAAAAAACTGTGGAGCAGTTGTTTAGCTTCAATTCGTAACCCCTCTTTGCTCTTTCTTCGATGGGTTACGATTTGGAAACGGAACTCCTGCCGTTTTATGCTCGTTTTTGCTTATCCTCAAAATAGCAAGAAAGCCTAAATGAGGCTATTCCAAATAGTTACATCCCTTGCATGTCCCGCTATTTCCCTTAATTCTTAACTGCCGATTATGCCCGCAAGATGAGCTTGGATCTACGCATGATAGACGAAAATGGGTACTCAGACCATATTGACAACAAGGCAAGCCATTGTGCGAAATTACTCAATGACTACTATCAGAAGTATGATGCACAGAAAGGTACGCAGTTTGTATTCTCCGATTTGGGTACGTATAAGCCCGGTGGAGATTTCAATATCTATTCTGAGGTAAAGCGTAAATTGGTGGAAGATTATCATATCCCGTCCTACGAGATACGCTTCATTCAGGAGTGCAAGAATGAGAAAGCCAAGAAAGCGATGGTCGAAGCAATGAATCGTGGAGACATCCGTATCATTTTCGGTTCTACTTCCATGCTCGGCACGGGTGTCAACGCCCAGCAGCGTGCGGTGGCGGTGCATCAACTTGACACGCCCTGGCGACCCTCAGATTTGGAGCAGCGAAATGGTCGGGCAATCCGTAAAGGCAATATGGTTGCCAAAGAATTTGCTGACAACAAGGTCGATGTGATTATCTATGCCGTGGAGCGGTCGTTGGACAGTTACAAGTTCAACTTGCTTCATAACAAGCAATTGTTTATCAATCAGTTGAAGACCAATACGCTCGGTAGTCGTACCATTGACGAGGGCTCGATGGACGAGGATAGCGGTATGAACTTTTCAGAGTATGTTGCCGTGCTATCTGGTAATACAGACTTGTTAGAGAAAGCCAAACTCGACAAGAAGATTGCCACTTTGGAATCAGAGCGCAAGAACTTCCTCCGTGAGCGTGATGCCGCAACGGGCAAGTTGGCGGAGATTGACAGCTCTGTGTCTTTCCATTCAGACAAGATTAAGGAAGCTAAGGAAGACTTGGCGTGCTTTGAGAAGCGTGTGGAGCGTGACAAAGAAGGTAATCCTATCAATAAACTTGTCATTAAAGGTGTGGAGGACAGTACGAACATCAAGGTCATTGCCACACGCCTGCAAGAAATTAACGACAAGGCACGTACCAAAGGCGAGTACAATAAAATCGGTGAGATTTATGGTTTTTCCATCATGGTCAAGACGGAGAGCAGTTCAAAGGATCTGTTTGATTGCTCGATAAACCGCTTCTTTGTCAAGGGACAGGAGAGCATCTACTATACTTATAATAACGGTAAGTTAGCGGCAGACCCGAAACTTGCCTGCGAGAACTTCGTAAATGCCTTGGAGCGTATCCCTAAGGTGATAGAGTCGCATGAGAAGGAAATGGCAAAGGTCGTGACCAACAAAGACGTTTACACCAACATTGCCAACAGTTCTTGGAAGAAAGAGGACGAGCTTCGCTCACTCAAAGGCGAGGCAGCAGAACTTGACAGAAAAATTGCACTTACATTGAACGAACCAAATGAAGAAAATGAAAAATCAAACGAAAATGACCAACCTGAGTATTTAAGACAAAATAGTAGTAATAGCCCAAATACTAAAAAGGAAGAGGAGGGGGTAATTTATTCAAGTTCTATGAATAATAGGAACAAACAAGAAGAAAGTAAGGGATATATTGTAAAATCCAGACTGAGATAAATAGCGATGGTGTGTCATAATTGATACACCATCGTATTATATTATTTCCACAAAGAGTATTCTCTCCATTTTTCAGGAAAGCCCATGTCTTTCAAAACTACCAATTTGGGAGATTTGTCCAATAGGGTGAGCAAACTCTTTCTAAATGAGCTATCAGGACTGATTATTTGCTGCAAATACAAAATTACAGATAAGTAGGCAAACAACTTATTGTCCCTTATCGTTGCAGCTTCTTGCTTTGACAAGAAAGGATAATTCGTTCTATAAGGAAACTTCAAGCCTATTGTAAAGCGGCGATTCCATACACGACTATGATGGGCACAAGTATTGCGTAAAGACGATAAACCGTGCATCCAATTCTTCAAAATATCGACATTGTATAGTCCCAAATCTCTGCAAATTGTTTTACTAGAAGGATTATTCTTGTCCAAAGCAAAAAACAACTTACTCAATGTTCCCATAGAAACAACCTCTAAGGTCATCCACGCTGGCGGAAAAGCAGGTTCGCTATACTTTTGATAATAATGAGCTATAAATTCCTCATTACTTCGCTTGACCTCTTTCATTAAATCCCCTACAACAGGTTTATCATCTATAATCTCGTTGCGTGTCAATGCGATAAACTTATCGTGCTGAAAGTATAACTTATGATTGAGAAACCAAAAGGCGTCATTTTCATCAACGGAATAAGTTAAGGTGATTCTTGTTCTTAATGCCACCTCGATTTTTTCAATGGCATTGAAGATTAAAGAGCGTAAACGCCTATCAAAACAATAAAGGTCTATCACATCTTGAAAAGAAATGTCCTTTCTCAGAAATTCGTGATTAGCACCTTCCCCGTTATTTTGAAAAGGGTATGTGTATGCTCGTAATCTATAATAACTTATGTTATAAAGATATTGGGACGCAAGTTTTTCGTCTCCAATATTAAGTCCTCGATCGCATAGCTTTTTAACCTGCTCAGATGTGTCTATGGGCTTCTTTTCGTACCTCATAACCGTATATAAACTCGAAGACCTCCCCGGGTGCGCTGTTCTGATGAGAAGCGTGGGAGGTCATATTGACTGCAAAATTACTACTTTTTTTTGAATGCGCAAGGAAAATGCCGAAAAAATTATTGCAAGCGATGAATTTTCCATTAAAAGTAGCATCAAATGTAGAAATTACAAATAATTTTTGTCCGCAACCCTATCTTTATCGGTTCAATAGTTTCAAACAATATATGATAAATTCCTTATCAAAGAAATAAGCGAGTACTGTTATCTTTGTGAGCGGTAAATCCGTGACCAACTTTTTTACTTGCAAAGGTAATTATTTTGTTGTGTAAACACTTGGCATTTACACAACAAAAATAATCTAATTAGGAAATCAATTACTACCAGCCATCTCGCTTCCGTACCATTTCATCTATCTCTTCCCGAAGGAAAAGCAATCGACCGTTAGCCTTGAGAAAGGGGATTTTCCCTGCCCAAACCCAGTTATAGATGGTCTTCTGCTCCACTTTGAGTATCTTGGAAACGTCGATGATGTCCAAGTATTCGGGTTTCAATGGAGGGTGAATGGTCGTATCGACAGATTGCTCTTGCAAAACCAGCAGATGGTCAAGTTTACTCTCAACAGTCATCAGCTTGTCAAACAAGCGTTTCTGCCATGTATCTTCGGTTCTTTGGTCTATGTATGACATAATTCTCCTTTTTGATAGTTACCACTTGTGTCTTGCGACAAAATACGCTGCTCTTTCATATAGGCAATGTACTTCTTTGCCGTTCGATCCTTGATTTCCATTTCACGCATCAACACATCGCACAACTCTTGATATGATAGCTTTAGTTTGGCACGGAATGCAGACTTTACGACAGCCAACAGTTCATCGGTCTTGCGTTTTTCCTTATCCTCTTTCGACTTTTCTCCACGATAAACGTGCATATCGGCTTCCTTGTCCCATCCAAAGAGCATTATCGGCACATCTAGCGGGCTTCCATCACGCACTTTCAAAGCCTTGACGACCGAGTATTCGGGATTGTCATCTTTCTCGATGGAGAGAATGCCCGCAGCCTTACGTTGCAGCTCCGAGCCTATATGTCCCCTTAGTTTAATGCCATTAGGTACAAAATGGAGTACACAAATGATACAAGTATTGTAAATGCCTGCTAAGCGGTAGAGTTCATCCACAATGGCTATACTCTCCGTTTCGTCGTTGGCGGAGCGTATCAGGTCTGCTATACCGTCAATGACCACAAGGTGTATTCCCCCGTGCTTGTGATGGAACAAGTCCATACTTTCACGAATAATCTTCAGTCTGTCCTTGCGTGATAGCGATGCCAGATAGAGAGAATGATAAAACTCAGGCACGGACTTGATACCAGCCCTGCGAAGCGTCTTCTCCAAGTTCTTATAGAGTTGTGCCTCGGACTGTTCCGTATCATAGTGAAGAACTGCCAAACCTTTGAGGTTGGCGGTTACCTCCAATCCCAAGGTTTGCTCTGCCTTTAATCGTTCTCTCCCAAGAGTGCCGGCAAGGATGGCGGCAATGTAGTTGCTTTTGCCTGTTCCTTCTCCACCTGTGATACAGAACAGATTGTCCTGCGTACCGAGCGGAACTCCATTGACAGCCACCACAGACTTCGAGGCATCAGGAGGGTTATCATAGTCAATTTCACAAGAGCGCAGCATCATCATCGTCTGTGCATACATATTGGTGAACATATCATTAAGAAGCACTTTCAAGTCCTTTGCTTCATTGCCCAAGGCAAAGAAGTCCGATATATCCTTCTCCGACTTACCCCCTTGCAATGGTAAGGTTAGACTCAATACCTTGTATTGAGCAAGTGCATCTGTCTGCCGTTTAGCTTCTCTTATGCCTGTCTCATCAGAGTCGTACAATATAATAATGTGGCGAAAGCGGAGCTGTAACCCTTCGATGATATTCTCAGGAATCTGTGCCGTCTCACTGTTGAAACAGATGGCATTGAAACCATGAGCCGAAAGTGAAAGCACGTCTTTCTCCCCACCTGTGATGAAAACAACATCCCCTTTGCTGGGCAGCTGCTGGAAGCCAAAAACATAGTCGTTCACTTTCTCACCCCCATAAAGAAAGCGCAGCTTACTCTTAGGGCGATAGACTTTTACAAACTTCCCCATACTGTATGCAAACATCGGATCTTCATGTGTTGAACCAAGTGTAAACGGCTTACCCTGATTGGAGACAGATTCATAGCGAGCAAGCGACTTTACATAAAAACGTTGCAGAGTCTTAGTATCAATACCATATTGCTCCCAATAGTCTAGTTCTTTGACATTGAAAGATTGCTCAATTAGCTTGTACCACTTTTTACCTTCCATCTTCTTGAGCTGGTTAGGTGGTTGTACTAAGGTTGGTTTACAAGGCTTCATCATCATTGTGTGGGGATTACTATGTTCTTTCCTTTCAATGCAAATATTCAGCTGCAAGTCCCGATTTATGGTTTCAAGCACCTTAACAAAGTCTTTCCTCACGTCCAGTCCGAGCATTGTGGCTGCAAACCAAAAGCAGTCGCCGGAGTAGGCATCGTTGCCAAAGTCCTTCATTCGGTAGCAGCCGGACTTGTTGTCGAGATAGATATTGCACGATGCACGCTTGTCGTCATACAAAGGATTTCGGAAATTACGCTTTGGCACAAAGTCTATGGGCATATAGAAGCAGAACACATCCAGTCCTTTGTTAGTTCGGCTTAGTATTTCTTCTTTGATGTTCATAGCTCCTCAAATAAAGTTTGACCATTTCCCATATAACCTTTAAGGACACCATCCTTGTAGGCGTTGAGTCGTTGCAGGGCTTCCACTCGTCTGAAACCCTTGAAGGAGGCACGTCCGCTCTTGACGGCGACGTAAAGTCCCTTGAACGGATAGGCAACGTGGTTGCATGATATATACCTGAACGGGATTGCGTTGGTGTCCCTCCATCGGGCAAGGGATGCCCGCGAAATGCCCAAGAGTCTGATGACGTCGGAGGAACTGAGTTCCATCTTATCCTCCAAAACGGAATAGTCGCGTCTCATTTCCACGATAAAGCCGGCTATCCGCTCCATGTCGTTCCTTAGTGAGCGTAACTCTGCAATTACCGTCTTTTGTAAATTATCTTCTTCTGTCATATGCTACTTCTCTTTTCAGTTTAGGATTGAATTGTTGCTCTCCGTGGATTATCATCCGTCTGGAAATTCAGAGTCCTTCCCCAATTGGTGCAATAACTGCATAAGATGCTGCTTAAATCTTCTACTGTCTAGCTTGCACAGCCGATTGAGAATAACGATGAGATCTTCCTGCTCCATTGTGGAGAAGCGAAGGCTTTTATGGGGTGTGGTTGCAATCATGGAATCAATCATTCCCTTTGGGAGATGTATCAGCAGCACATCCATATCGAAGGCTGCGGCACATCTTGCATAAGTGTTGATACGAAGGTCGGTCTGCATCTTGCAGTGTTTCATAAAGTTGGAATATTCCATATCGGCATAGCCTGCCCTTAGCTTGCAGTTTTTGCTGGCGGAGAGCATGATTTCAAGTGTCGGAAGTACAACGTAGAATTTTGCATTACTTCCGGAGTTTTGTTTCTTTGTCTTCATATGTATCCGTCTTTTTGTTAGAAATAATGCTGCAAAGTTCTTAACAAATAGGGCTTTAGAAAGAATATTAAATTGCCAATATTGGCATTATATTGCCATTTTGCATTTTTAACATTATGCGTTATTTGTTGCCGTGTTGCCCAATACGTAGGCGAAAATCTTTAGCCTGCCATATCAATCAATCACACCTTTGGGACTGTCAGTGCATGGTGCAAGGTCTATCTATATATATAGACTTGCACCATGCACTGAAAATTGTAGCCAAAAGATTTCTAAAACATTTTCCCACAATAATTTGGAGGATGTTCTACTTTTTTGTACTTTTGAACCCAAGAAATGCAAGTGCGCATTTCGGGTAGCAGTATCTGCGTGTACTCTCAAAATACTCTGTTGTGGCTACAATATGGCTACAATTTAAAAGGATAAAAAAATAAAAGACTATGATACAAGGAGTTGCAGCGGAATGGTCATTTTCCTCTCTCTCCGCAAACAAGGGTGTAAATCAACGGACTTTCGTGATTTGCACCCTTTTGCTTTTGGTAGCTATTGGTAAGAATTTGAGAAGCGATTTGGTGTCTCATTCTTATCGGTACGCTCTCCATCAGCTGTAGGAAGAGAAATTTAAACCATATAAACATATGAACACAACGTTTTCTTTATCTCTTGCCGGTCTGACATTGGCTATGTCTCCGGCCAGCATGATGG
>NZ_JBWPWW010000031.1:0-11804 GCF_056590795.1 Prevotella sp. C0026C3
AAAGGGTCATTCTTATTTTGGCAAGGTGGGGCTAGTTATTTTAACCTTACTGGGTCTAAAATACTTGCCAGCGTGGGGCAAATTAGTGTGGCTTTTCCAGGGGCTTATAAACGAAAGATTTAGAGAATATATCCCCTTGCCAATGGTAAAAATCCCCATTTTAAGGTATTGTATGTTTTGCGAACTACGATAACTTTGCAAAATGATGAGCAAGAGACATTTTATGACATTTGTCATTCTTTTCTTGTTGAATCTCACGGCAAATTCAACAACGTTGGATATTGCTGTGAGTGATACCATTTATCCCACACACAAGCCTGATTCTTCACTCCATAAAGCGATAGAACTTGAAGAAGTCATAGTCGTCGGACAGCGCAAGCTGATGACGATGCGAAAGCATACGACATTCATCAGTACTGATTGTCTGAAAGCGAGACAAGGGGCTAATCTGGAAGAGCTGATACGGAATATCCCGGACATGGAATACAACAAGACGAGCAGGCTACTGTCGTTCAGGGGAAAGCCACTAAACGGAGCGAACATCAACGGCGAGACCTTCATGGGCAACGACATTGTCACCGCCTTGGAGAATATGCCTGCCGATGCAGTGGAATTGCTGAAGCTGTATGACATGCTCAGCGCATTGGAGAAAATGACGGGCGTAGATGAGGGCGCCGACAATTATGTGCTGGACATCAAGACCAAATCGAGCTACAACGGCAGTCTGACCGGATTGCTCACGGCAGAACACGGTAACCGCAACAGGCGCAGGGACGAGGTGCAGGGCAACCTGTTCAATGCCAACGGCGAGAATACCTCGCTGATCCTGCGTTCGGACAATCTCAGCAACATGAACGTCGGAAGAAACAATTTCCAAAACATATTGTCGGGCAATATCGTGAAGAAATTCGGCAAGAAGATGACGCTCAATGCAAGCCTCTCGCTCAACGCCTTCCACAATGAAAGCGAAAACCATAACTACGACGAGCAGTATCTTGCATCGGGAACGAAATACCAGAAATCCGTGCTGCTCTCCTCGGGCAAGAACCACAGCAATGCCGCAAACATCAGCCTGCGATATGACATCGACCCAAAGACCCTCCTAAATATCAGTGCCAATGGAAACTTCGGACAGTCGGACAACCAGACCGACAACACCATGGCCTGTATGAGCGCAATGTGGCTGCCGACACGCTATCGTTCCCACAACCTGTTGACGGACATCTGGGTAAATACCATAGACTACGACAGTGGAATCAGCGGCACGGTGGAACTGCCCCACGATGTGGAGGTATGGGGCGATGCGAACTGCCATCTGCGCCGAGGCACTTATGCAACCGCCGATGACGACCAGTGGCTGCTGAACATCGGTGTGTCGTGGCGTTTTCTCAAAAAGAAACAGGCGACACTCTCGTTCAAGTGGAATGACATTCTGAACAGACATAGCAACCTTATCCGCAATGTTACAGAATATGGTTATCACGAGAGTTTCCGACCGCAGATACATAGTTATGCCCTCGTATCGCTGCGATACCGTTTGAGCCTTACCAAAAGTAAAACAGATAAAAATTCTCACAAATAGCAAAATCCTAATAAATAAGGATTGCAAAAACAAAAATAAAATCATAAAAAATAGGTATTGTGAAATCCAAACAAGACGCCTACCTTTGCAACTCAAAACAATTAATTTATTATCGAAAATGAAAATAGTAAAGAATTTAACATTACCAGTGTTGGTATTCCTTGTGATGGGACTTGCCTCATGTAGCAGTGACGACGATGTAGTTAAGTACAGCGCGAACGCCCTAAAGAACACGGAGTTGATGAACATACTGAAGCAGAAAGGCTATCAGTTTGACAAAGACGGCAAGTTGGAACTCAACGACTTGGCGGAGAAAACCACCGCATTGGATTTAAGCGGAACCAAACTCAAAGATCTCAGCGGACTTGACATTCTGCCCAACCTGAAAGACGTAAAACTCTCCAATAACGGGTATGGACCTGTTTTCGACTTCGCCCAGCTGCCAGCACAAATTACTGGTGTAGATTTGACAGGCAACGACATTTATGACTTTGAAGGACTGGTGAATGTAAAAACGGAAGAGAATGGTGATGAAACCGTAACACAGCTGCACAAAATCACGAAATTGTACTTGCCACAGACGGCAAAGTTTAATATCAAAGACCTTGTGCGTTTCTATCGAGAGAAGAAGGCTGAGATTGAGTCTGGCAGTATAGACGTGAAGATGGAAACAGCAAAAGGCGACTTGCAGAAATACAATACCATTCGCGAGATACCTGATGAGAATATAAGGGCTAATTTCAAAAAATACTTTTCCAGCATCTTTGATGAAGACGGTATTCATATTGACATCAGCAAGCGGTTAAGCAATAAAGATAGGTCGAATAAGTGTGTATTTAATAAGTGGAATGGAGTTGCCACTGCTGAAACACTGGAAGGGGTACAATATATTGTGAACAATCCTTATTGGGATGGCAAACTTCTTACTGTAAACCTGACAAACAAAGCGAAACTCCCGTATCTGAGACCCTGTAGCGGTCTCAGGACCTTGTCATTGACAGACGTGGATGCCTCTGAAGGCATCAATTTTGAGGATGCTACAAACATGACAGGTTTCCAATGGGTAAAGGTTAGCGGTATTAGCGAAATAGATTTAAGTCATAGTACCCTGTTTGGTCAGAGAGCGATTGAGCTGGAACAGAATGGTCCCGATGGTTCCTCACTTGTTTTTGTAGAATGCCCAGATTTGAAAAAGATAGCTTTACCAGAAAAAAGCGGGTTGCGATCTTATTTGATAACATTTTCGAATATGAAGAGTATAGAGCAGGTAGATTTGTCCAAATTTAAGATGATATCTGATTTGGAACTTGGCGGTTTATCTGCGAATTGTCGTGTTACCTATCCAGAATTGACGGAATTTCATACCTACGAGAAAAAAACCTCTTTTGCGTGTACGCAAGACGTGTTTGACAGACAGGAAACAAAAGACTTTATCAAGAAGTATCTCAATGTCTTGTCCAATGATGGGTTATTCATAGATGGAGTTGAATGGTCATCACTAAATTAACAAGACATAAAAAAGATGAAACATTTCATAACAGTAAAGTGTATCCTTTGCCTCTTGGCAGTGTTCTCATTGGGTTTATCTTCCTGTAACAGTGATGACAATTTGGAACAAAAAGCCCCCGCTCTGGAATACCTAAAAGAGGCAAAAGATATTTTGTCAGGAGATATTGTCCTTTCCACAAAAGCGACAATGAACACGGTCGATAAGACCCTCCTGCCCCAAGGATGTCCTACTAAATTTAATTTCAGTTGGGAGAAGGACAGTCTTCGTCTGAGGCTCGATGGCTTTACCGTAGGCAAGATGCCATTGATTGTGTATTTCTCATGCAAATGTAAGTTTATGCAACTCAACTCTTGGGAAAAAGACACATATAAAGGGGATGGCTGGATAAAGTTTAAGGGTAAGGACGGTAGCGTTACGGGAAATCCTAAAGATGATTCTGGAGTACAGCAAGGAAGTGGCGCAGGTGTAGAAGGCTATCTGAATGTGAAAACTCATGAAATAGAATTCATTGTAGACTATAACATGATGAACGTGCGTTCCGAGTGTTTCTTGCAGACTATCGACAAGAACCGTATCAACAATTACGAAGCCGAGTTTGCCCAATACGAGAAGGAATTGGCAGCCTATAAGAAGGAACACGGATTGTAATACGTTACAAATATGGCAATAAAGGAAGTGAGGGGCTGTGAGTGCTTTCACTTCCTTTTTCAAAAATAAAAAGAAACGATGCAGAAGAAAGGATTCTTATTCTTACTCCTTTGCCTGCTTTTGGCGATAAGCGCACAGGCACAGCGCAGGGTAAGGATAACCATACTTGAAAAAGATACGCAGCAACCTTTGGTAGGGGCTACTGTGCAATATGCCACGAGCAAAGAGATGTTGGATGTTAAGAATACCATTACCGACATTGATGGCAAGGTGATATTAAGTATAGAAAAGGGAAAGGAACTATACTATAATGTCCATGCAACGGGCTTCGTCCCCGTAAAAGGAAGTGTGCCGCCACAGGAAAACAACATAAAGATTGTTATGCGCGAAGACGTGCTACACCTGAACGATGTCGTTGTAACAGGTTCACGAACAGAGCGCCCCGTAAAACTGTCGCCCATCACCACACAGGTATTGGGCGGAAAGGCACTCGTTGATGCAGGCTACAGCGACCTACAACATGCCCTGCAGCAAGAGACCCCAGGACTCAATATTCAGAAAGTGGGTTTCGGCAACGAAATCTCAATGCAGGGACTGGATGCGCGCCACGTTCTCTTTCTGCAAGACGGTGAACGAATGACGGGCGATATGGCAGGCAACCTCGACTACGAACGCTTTAACCTGCACGCCATCGACCGTGTGGAGATTGTAAAGGGTGCCAGCAGTACTCTGTATGGTAGTCGTGCTTCGGGTGCGGTCATCAATCTTATTTCTAAAAAAGCGACCAAACCATTGGATATTCAGGCAGGTATGCGCTGGGCACAGATGAACGAGCGCAACTACAAGACACCGTCTCCAAAAGATTTTCTATATATGTTTGAGAAGAACAGCGATCGCCCCAACCTGCAAGCATGGCTTTCGGCAGGAGTGAAGCACAAGGCTTTCACCTCACAAACCGACGTATGGTATAGCGAGAGCGATGCCTTTTATATGTATCAGGCGGAGAACGACAGCAAGACTTACACAAAGGAGGCAAACCCCTTTCTGCCTCATGACATCACGCTCACCAGTGTGGCGGCACGTTCGCCAATGGGCATTGAGGGAACGGAGCATATCTCGGCAGCGCAGAAGTTCTATTACGAGCCCAACAGAAACCTGTCGGTACAGGTGTATGGTTCGATGTTCTTCATGAACTCATACGACTTGATACAAGATATGACTTTCTCGCAGAGTCGCGACTTCATGGCAGGCGTTAAGGCGAAATATAATGTAAAAGACTGGTTTAGCGTAAACCTGAGCATTCACAATGATTTCTACGACCGCTTCAAACGGCACGAGCGTATAGACGAACGCAAAAAGGTTTATAAGAGCAAGATATTCGAGCCACGCCTCACGCTGACCAGTAACTATTTCAGCGGACACAGTATGATACTGGGCGTGGAGCATACCTCGGACGAGCTTACCAGCGACCGATTCGTGAATCGGAAAATGACCACGCGCGCCCTGCACGAGACGGAGTACTTCGTACAAGACGAATGGACGGCAAATGCCCATTGGATGCTCTCCACAGGCGTGCGAACCAACTTTTCAAAAGCTTTCGGATTTATGTGGATGCCCAAAATAGCGGTAAAATACTCTCCCGATGACCACTGGGCGATACGTGCCAACTACTCCATGGGTTACCGGGCACCGAGCATCAAGGAGCTTTTTTTCAATTGGGACCATTTAGGGATGTTTCAAATCAGGGGTAGCGAAGACTTGAAGCCCGAGAAGAATCATTACTTTTCGCTGGGTGCCGAGTATAGTCATAACGGATTCTTCATCAACGTAAACACCTATGGAAACTTTTTCAGAAAGAAGATTGAGGGAGTATGGCACATCTATGATATGCAGTATAACTTTGAATACACCAACCTCAGCAGTCAGCGTATGCTGGGCATTGAGGCTATCCTGAAATGGCACTTCCTCGACCGGTTTACCCTGAATGGAACATACAGCTATGTAAACGTAAGCAAGCAAAACGGCATACAGGTGAACACCACATCGCCACACGCTGCCACGGCAAGCATCGACTATGTATATAACAAGCCTAACTACCGCTTGAAAACCATCTTCAGTGCATCGCTCATGGGCGAGAAAAGCTTTGATGTGCAAGATCGTGTGTGGGTGGAAGAAGACCGCAAGAGTTACGATGCCTATTTCCGTTGCACATTGCCTACCTATGCGATTTGTAATCTGGCAGTGGTGCAGACATTCTACAACAAAGTGAAAGTTACGCTCGGAGTAGATAACATCTTCAACTATGTGCCCCACACCTTGGGATCGGGCATCACTATGTTCAATGTTCCTGCCACCAGCGGTGCAAAGGGATATGTGCAAGTGGAGTTTCTTGTTGATGACATCGTAAAATCATTAAAAAGAAAGAAATGAGAAAATACATATTCATACTTTTCGCTTTAACGACAGCATTGTCCTCGTGCGTGAGTTACGATGCGGAGGAGTTTACGGGCAAAACCCTGCCAAGAGTTACGGGATACACCACCGGCGTTACCAATGATTGGCTGTACATCAATTTGCGCACAGGAAAAATATTCAACCTTGACAAGCCCAATGGCGACATTAAAGAGGGCGAACAGCGGGAGCGTACCGACTGGGACATTGCCTTTTGCGGCTACCGTATGCGAACGAATAGCGGAACATCGGGCAATGGAAAAGGTGGAGCCGCCGACTTAGGATACGGCGGTTACGACACTTGGAAAACGGTGGCGCAATTGCCAACCAATTTACAATGGGCGGTGGACGACCATTCGGTATATATCACCATGTCGCAAAACGACTGGAACAAGTATCTCATCGCCAATAAACTCGACTTTGAACAGAATCCTTGGTTCGACCCCAATCGCGGTCCTGCATCGACACAAACCAACGCTAATCCCATATTGGCAAAAGCGATGACTTTTACTGGTCCACCGCCTGTCTATACTCCCTCGTTTCACACCTACGTGGTGCGCACTGCCGATGGACAGCGATATTTCAAACTACAGATTATCAGTTGGTACAAAGCCGATGTTGAAATAGGTGATACGGGCGGACAAATAAGTTATTATTGTGATGAACTGAAATAAGAAAAAAATGAGAACAAACAACAATCTATATATCTGGCGTACCATCGCCTCATTTTTATTGGTGCTTTTCGCCATGCCCTTGGGTCATGCGCTGATGATATTGATGGAGAAGTTCATGAACGAAGGAGCCATGCACGTTGCTGGTTTTATGATGGGCTTGGCAGGCCTCGTCATGGTAATCGTCGGCGTGTTTGTGAAGGGCGATACCCGACAGACGCTGTGGGGACTCTTCGGTGGACTGCTTTTCTGGACGGGTTGGGTGGAGTTCCTCTTCCTGTATTATGCCAGACGCTATGGCGTTCAGCCAGAGATAGAGAATGGCGTGGTGGTGACGAAGCCCGAATACCTTATCATGCCTGCCTCGTTTGGCTTGTGGATGATGGTGATGACGATGTACATCTTCAGCACCAAGAATGGTTGCGACCTGATTACATGGATACAAAAGGTATGTTTCCGAAGCAAACGCAAGGTTGTGGTGGTGCAACCCATGACACGCCACACGAGCATCGTCACGTTCATGGAATTGAACATGATGCTGTGGGGACTGTACCTGCTGCTGATGTTCTGTTACGACAAACGCTTCCTCGGCGACCACCATCCCGTTACGTTCCTCGTAGGAGTGGGATGCCTCATAGGCTCGTTCTTTATGCTGCGTCGCCAACTGCGTCTTGCCTCATGGGGTGCAAACATCCGAATGGCAATCGCTACGGTCATCGTGTTTTGGACTCCTGTCGAGATACTTGGGCGCATCAACTTCTTTAAGGAGTTTTGGGTAGAGCCTGAGAAATACGCATGGCAAATGCTTGTCATCCTCATGGCTTTTATTTTGTTGGGTGTTTATCTTTGGTTCAAAGGCAAACAACGAAAGAGAGCAGAGCAATGATGAAAGGAATTGGGATGAAGAAAACAACATGGAGACGGCAGCATAAATGGCTGGGAATAGTCTTAGCTCCATTTGTCATACTCTTTTGTCTATCGGGAATAGTACTCAATCATGCCAAGTTGTTTCAAGGCATCGATATCAGCAGGACACTGTTACCCTCAGAATATCGATATAGCCAGTGGAATCAAGGATTGTTTCGTGGTACGCAGAAATGGAGAAACAAGGTGTTGATATACGGCAACGCTGGCATTTGGGCGAAAGAGAAGGATGTGAACACGATAACCGACTTTAACCGCGGGTTGCCCAAGGGTGCCGACCTGAGAAACATTCGAGGAATGACGGTCATGCCCAATGGCTGTTTATACGCCATGAGTCAACGTCATTTGTATCGGTTGAACAACCATGGCGTATGGGAACAAGTTGATATCCTTCAGGGTAAGCACGAAAAGTTGAGCGATATTACACAGAAGGGCGACTCGCTCATCATCACGGGTCGGTCTTACGTTTATCTGTCTCGCTTTCCTTACCACGACTTCCAAAAAATCACCTTGAAGAAAACAGACAATGACAAAGGGAAAGTTTCGCTCTTCCGAACGATATGGCTTCTTCATGGAGGCGGACTGTTTGGTATGGCTGGCAAGCTCTTTGTCGATGCCGTGGGACTAATCCTCTTGTTTCTCTCCCTATCAGGCGTATATTATTCCTTTGCGCCTCGTTCCCGTTCATTGTTGGGAACACGTACGAAGCGAAGGCTGATAACATGGCACGACAAGTTGGGACGAGGTGCGATGTTCTTTCTGTTGCTGCTGACCATTACAGGCTGGATGCTACGTCCGCCTGCGCTCATAGCCATAGCCTCTGGCAAAATACCGCCCATACCTTTTTCTTCCATGGACAGCGACAACCCATGGAATGGTTGTCTGCGCTCGCTGCGGTATGATAAGGATAAAGCCGACTGGCTGTTGTGTACGTCGGACGGTTTCTATTCTCTTCGGAATTTGACCGCCACACCAGAGAAAGAAAAAGTGCAACCTCCTGTGAGCGTTATGGGCATCAATGTCGAGCAACACACTCATCAGAACACATGGCTGGTAGGTTCGTTCAGCGGCATGTATGTATGGGATAGAGCGCATCAGTCCGTTACCGACTATTTCACGCATCAAAAGGTGCAGTCTGTGAGTGGGAATCCTTTTGGAAGTCATGCCATTGCAGGATTTTCATCAGACTTGGACAATAAGGACATGGCGGTGGAGTACAAGAAGGGTACTTCATCTCTTCGCATGCCTGACAGCATGACAATGCTACCCATGTCATTACGCAACGTTTGCATAGAAGTGCACACAGGGCGAATCTTTACCTTTTTGGGCATGGCTTCTCTTTTTTACATCTTCCTCATGGGCGTGGCTTGCTTATGGTGTCTTTGGAGTGGCTGGAAGATATATAGAAGATACCCTCATTGAGTTTACATTTCATATATCATCATCGCCCACCGTATGCGCACCGTATTAGGTGCCGACCACATCGTGGTGATTGACGGCGGAACAGTCATGGAACAGGGCACGCCCGATGAACTAATGGCACACAATGGGACTTTTGCACAAATGGTAAGACTGCAACAAGAAAACAAAGCATAAAAAAACTATAAAACAACGGCTGCAAAAAAAACAGATATTCAGCAATTAAAAACAGAATGAGTATAACTTGTTTTTTGAATGATAATTGACAACAACATATTTGAAAGGGCTGACCGCATTGCTGCGATCAGCCCTTTTAAGATATCATTTTCCTTTTGGGGGAATAAAGCTGAGAGAATCTACTTGATCCGCTCCACGGCCAGTCCGCCCGGCTGGCCCGGCTGTATCTTGAAGTCGGCCTCGGTCAGCTTGCCATCCTTCACCGTGAGCCAGTAGAGTTCCTTCGGCTCGTCGGCGAGATAGACTTGGTAGGCGCGCTCCGCGCCCGTGCCTGCCGCCAGACCGGTGAACTTGACTGCCCCGGCGGTGAAGTGCGAACTCTGCTCGTACTCGGCAATCAATGTCTTGAGCTTCGCCAGCTCCTCGGCGTGCGGGTTGGGCTGTTTTCCCTTCCCTTTCGGGGAGGTGCCGGGGGAGGCTTTTCGCTGCGCAAGGGTGTGGCGGACCTCCGTCACGGCTTGGTTCTGGGCGGCGATGAAGGCGGCGGCCTCGGTCACCTCGGGGGTGACGACGGAAACGGCGAAGGCGCGGTCGGCGATGTCCTCGTACAGCTCTTCCATCTCGCGGCGCAGGGGCTTGGCGGCGCCGAGGTTGTTGGCGTTCCGTGTGAGCCGGCGCTGCTCGCCGATGGCGGCGTAGCGTTCGTTCTCCTTCTCCAGCTCGTCCAGCACGGCGGTGAGGCCGAGCTTCACCATGCTCTCGGCCATGCCGGGCTTGCGCAGGTCGATGACCATGCCTCGGATGGTGGCCGTCTCGTCGGCGTCGCGCAGGCGGGTCACGCCCTTGTAGAGGTCGGCGGGCGGCATGAGCCTGCGGGCTGCCTCGGCGCGGTCCTCAATGATGGCGTTCCGCTCGTTGCGGATGGTCTGCAGGATGTAGGCGGCGAGCTGGTCGCGGCGGCGGTCTGCCTGCTCCAGCTCCTTGGTCTCGCCGGTGGCCATGAGCCGGCGCACGATGTCCTCCAGCGTGTCGAGCCGTTTGCGCAGGGCGACACAGTCGGCGGTCACGCCCAGCTTGTCGGCCACGAGCTTCTCTCCGCTCTTCGCGCCCAGCCGTGCCAGCGTGGCGGCGACGAATGTTGCATACTCGGCATTGGTCATGTAACTTGACCTGACGTTCTCTATCTTGATATATCTACCCATGATTTCTGTTTGTTAAATGTTAATACTTAGTGTTGTCTTGCCTCGTCCGCGGGTGCGGATTGCGTTTTGCGGCGGTGTCTTGCCTCGTCCGCAGGTGCGGATTGCGTTTCGCGGCGGTGTCTTGCCTCGTCCGCAGGTGCGGATTGCGTTTCGCAGCGGTGTTTTGCCCCGTCCGCAGGTGCGGATTGCGTTTCACGGCGGTGTCTTGCCCCGTCCGTGGGCGCGGATTGCGTTTCGCGGCGTTGTTAATTTACGAAGCGCACCAAGCGCACGGCGTTGCCGTTGACTCCGTCAGTATGTTTGAATACCCCGCCGATCGTGATGTTGTAGTGGAACATTGATGTCGCATAACCGTTGGACGTGGAAGTCCAGTAGTTGAAGTGGCGGCCTATCTGGTCTATCTTGCAGGTGAGACCAGATAGGCCTGCGTTCCATCCGGGAAAGGGCAAGAAGAGGCAGCCCTCCTTGGTGACGGCTTCCATCTTGAGGATCTTGCACAGATTGCCTTCAGCCGTGTTGGCGTCGAGGGAAACGCGCTTGCCGAAAGTCCAGTATTTCGCATTGGTGAAGAGCGTCTTTGCAGTCGTCTTTGTCATTCCATCGGGGAATATCACGATTCCAGCCTGGTCCACATTTCTCTCCACGGTACCGTTGCCGTTGAGGTCGAGGAACGCAAGGGCGAAGGGAGACGTGCTGGCGTCGTCAGGAAAACTGCGAACGTCGAACAGGTACTGCCACTCGCTCAGGCTGAGGGTTACTAATGGGTCGGCGCTGTCGGCCAGCTTCGCGTAGTGGGTCCAGTCTTTTTCCGTGCCCTTGTACTCGGTGTTTGCCGTAGGCTGGAAGTAGTTGCCCGTATTCGTGTCGATGAGGGTGGGGTGTTCTGGTTTTCCGAAGAAGAACATGTCGAACACGGGGTTGTCGATGCAGGCCACGTTCCATGCGCCGTTGTTGTCCTGCGTACAGGTGTAGATGCCGAAGTAGTAGTTGGAAGTGTAGCCGGTGGGGGCTGCCATGCTCCACTGCTCGGGGGCGAGTCGGTAGTATCCCTTCAGCACGTTGTACTTGGCGGTCAGCGCTTGTGGCATGTCCTTGCCCTTGCGGTAGAGGGTGTTGGGCTTGATGTGCTTGCGCACGGAGATTGAATATACCTGCTTGGGCATCATGTACTGCAGGTTGCCGTCGGTGAAGTTGACCTTCTTGCCATCCTTGCTCACGGT
>NZ_JBWPWW010000032.1:0-10141 GCF_056590795.1 Prevotella sp. C0026C3
GCAGACAACCTCTCGCTACGCTTCGAGAACGTCTGCATCTCTCGGCGAGGCCTACTCTTTTATTGCACTTCGTTTTGTAACTTACAAAATGCTTATTGTTTAATAAAAAAGTGAAAAAGCCTTGTTGGAGTGATTTTTATTCGTTACTTTCGTGGCAAGAACGATAATCGTACAAACATGGATAATGACCTTAGAAACAATTACTGCGTCATTCTAGCCGGTGGGAAAGGTCGAAGACTGTGGCCTTGCAGTCGTGAGAAACTTCCCAAACAATTCATTGATTTCTTTGGAACCGGACAAACCCAATTACAACAAACATACGAACGCATATCCCATATATTCCCTTTAGACCATATTTTTGTCAATACGAATATAGAATATGTCGACTTTGTCAGAGAGCAATTGCCTCAATTGCCTCCTGATAATCTCATGGCTGAACCTATATGGCGTAATACTGCGCCCAGTGTAGCGTGGGCTGCACATCGCATAGCTCACATTAATCCCAATACCAACTTGCTGGTTACGCCGTCCGACCAGATTGTCTTTCGCGAAGAGTTGTACCGTAAGAATATCTTGGAAGGATTGGATTTTGTGAGCAAAAACAATAGTTTGCTCACCATGGGTATTCGTCCTACGCGTCCCGAACCGGGTTATGGCTACATCCAAGTGGGTAATCCTGCCGATATGGAGGATGTCTACGAAGTGAAGACTTTTACCGAAAAGCCCGACCGCGAGTTTGCTCGTATGTTCATGGAGAGTGGCGAATGGTATTGGAACACTGGTCTTTTTCTTTGCAATTTGCAATATCTGAGCGTATGTTTTTATAAATTTCTGCCTGCTGTGTTGAGTACGTTAGACGAAGCAAAACCCAATTTCACCATCGAAGAAGAAAACGAATTTATCAACGAGAACTTCCCGTCGTATCCTAATATATCTATTGATTACGGCATTTTGGAGAAATCCGACCGAGTTTGTGTGATGATGTGCGACTTCGGTTGGGCCGATCTTGGCACGTGGCATGGTATCTATGAGGCGATGCAGAAGAGTCAAGACGATAATGTAGTCATTTCTTCCGACGTGTTATTAGACGAAAGTCACGGTAATATCATCAAGCTGCCAGAAGGTAAACTTGCTGTCATCAACGGGCTCGACGGCTTCATCGTAGCCGAACAAGACAATGTTTTATTAATTTGTAAGAAAGAAGATTCATCGGCACTCATCCGTAAATACGTCAGCGAAGTGCAGATGAAAAAAGGCGACGAGTACGTATAGTTACTGTCCGCCCAACCGTTCAAAGTAAACAATCACTTCCTCCCACGTCTTAAACTCGTCGGTAGCGAAAGGTATCACCGTTCCCATGAAGTCATCCAACGGCTCTGTCGCAATGAAATAATCGCCATAAAGCAGTTGTCGTTGATTGGTGAATACGACGCGATCGTGGGCCGGTGTAGAGATATATTGCTCTGTCCAGTCCTGCATTTGTGTGATAGCTTCATGGTCGTTAGTAGGCGCTGAGGCCACAATATACACCGTATAATGCTCTATTAGGAAATCGTATGCCTTGTTAAAACTCGACTTCGGTTTGCCATACGAATCCTTCAGACATTCCTCACCTATATATATAATATTGCGTTCGCGTTTTTCCTGCCGGTCATCTATCCACCTTATCACGGGCAACACGCCACGCATAAAACTTCTATCCGTCATGCGATGTTCGCCATGGAAGTGGATGGCATGTCGATAATGGCTGCGAAAGAGGTCGAACGTATGCACCACCGGATCTTCATCACCGAACAACCCGTAGACACGTTCCTGTTCTTCGGGCGATACATGGGTAAAACATTGCCCCGTCACTTCGCGATATTCTTTCACCAAAGGCTTGTCTACGAAGAACTCCTGTACCCCGTCTTGGCGCGGATTTTGGAATATTTGCTTCCCCATCATGTTGTGGTCGTGCATGGTCTGTCCCATTTCGAAGGCCGGATTTACCAAGATACGGTCATAGCCAGTGAGCATTTCGGCATACATACCACCCATTGATGTACCGATAATCAAGTCGAGCTGCTGTTCTTCGCACACCTTTCTCAATAGTTCCATCGCCTCTTGTGGGTGGATAGGCAGGTCGTATGCCAACACCGTAGACTGTGGTAACGCCTCTTGAATGCGCTTCACCGTACCCGATTGTGCCGACGACCCGAAGCCATGCACATACAAAATCTTCTTACCAACCATCAAGTCGGGATATTGTCTGATATAGGGATTTTCCATTGTTTTACTCATATCGTCTGCCAAAATTAATCATTTTCCACGAGACTGCACCAAACGTAAGGGCATAAAAAAAGGACTCCGCCGAGTCCAAACCTTTGTTAACCTTAAATCTAATACTATGAAAAACACGATGCAAAGATAGGGGTAAACCCCTAAAAAACAAAGTAATCATTACAATTGTTTGCGATAACAGCCACTTTCTTGACTTATATCAAGAAGGTGGCTGTTCTTTATAAGAGGCCTGTCACACTTTATTTAGATTTCTTCCGAGCCTTTTCCAATCCCTTGTTCAGGAAATCCAAGTAGTGGGATATATCCTTATCGTAGCTATAAGAGCGCGTCAGAGGCATTCCTTTAGCATCGAGCAACACATAGAAAGGCTGCGTATTGGCGCCGAACTTACTGCGTTGCAGATAACTCCACTTCTCTCCTACATTGCGCAGAGTACGCTTTTTCCCGTTTTCTACCACTTCCATCGGTTCGGCCAACGGCTTTCTATCGTCTACATAGAGCGAGATGAGGATGTAATCTTTCTTGAGTTTGTCGGCCACCACAGGGTCTGTCCATACGGCCAATTCCATATTTCGGCAGTTTGTACAGCCGAATCCGGTAAAGTCTATCATCACCGGTTTGCCCTGAGCTGCCGCTGCTGCCATGCCTTCTTCGTAGTCGGTATATTGCGCGCGCACCTCGTTATGGTACAGATTGAAGTCTTGTGTGAACATAGGAGGGGCAAAAGCGCTCACAGCCTTCAATGGTGCGCCCCACAGACCGGGTACCATATACACGGCGAAAGAGAGCGAAACAAGTCCCAGCATGATGCAGGGAACGGGCATAGCTGTGCTCGTTTGGTCGTCGTGAGGGAACTTCAGTTTGCCTATCAAGTACAATCCCAGCAATCCAAAGATGACTATCCACAGCGAGAGGAACACTTCGCGGTCGAGCAGATGCCATCCGTAAGCCATGTCGGCTACCGAGAAGAACTTCAGCGAGAAGGCTAGTTCGATGAATCCCAATGTCACTTTGATGATGTTCATCCATCCGCCCGATTTCGGTGCTTTATTCAACCAAGTGGGGAAAAGGGCGAAGAGTGTGAACGGAAGTGCCAAAGCCAAGGCAAATCCGAACATGCCGATAGCCGGTCCAAGGATGTTTTTCGCGTTAGAAACTTCCACCAACAAGAAGCCGATAATCGGTCCGGTGCACGAGAACGACACCAATGCCAGCGTGAAAGCCATCAAGAAAATGCTTAGTATTCCGCTGGTGTTGCTGGCCTTGGAGTCTACACTATTGGTCCAAGATGAGGGCAACGTGAGTTCAAACCAGCCGAAGAACGACAGCGCAAACACCACGAGCATCAAGAAGAAGAAGATGTTGAATCCTGCATCGGTGGCCAGTGCGTTGAGTGATGAGGCTCCAAACAAGCCTGTCACAATGAGGCCGAGCGACAGATAAATCACAATAATGGATATACCATAGAGTACGGCATCGCGCACACCACGGCTTTTGTCGCCTGCACGCTTGAGGAAGAAACTCACCGTCATGGGGATGATGGGCCACACACAGGGTGTAAACAGTGCCAACAATCCGCCTACAAACCCCATGAAGAAGATATAGAACCATGATTGATGAGCGGTATCTCCATTTAGTTTCTTCAGTTCTTTGATAACCGGTTTCCACAAGTCGGCTTTCACGTTTGATACAGGTGCAGCCGCCACGATGCTGTCTGCTTTAGTCGATTCAGCTACCTGTACCTTGCTTGTAGAGTCGGCTTTCGGTTGATTGGCAGGCACTAAGGCTGCTACATCGGCTGTTTCCGGTGCATCGGCCGGCCCATTTCCTTTAATATGATAGTCTACTTGGGTTGGTGGCAGACAGTTTTGGTCGTTGCAAGCGCCGTATTCCAACGAGCCTTTTACCTCGTAGGTCTTGCCTGTAATCTTAAATTTCTGAACGAAAGTCACAGCGTGTTCAAAGTAACGCAGGTTCATTTCAAACAACTTGTCGAACGTACTGATTTCCTTACCACGCGCCTGTAGCTTTCCTATCTTTTGTACACCGACGGCTTTATCCACTGCCAATGAGGCCGATATGGGGCCGTCTGATGGCAAACCGGTGGAATAGACGTGCCAACCGGCATCTATCTTTCCGGTGAAGACAAGGTCTACCTCTGTGGGCGAAACTTGTTTCTGTTGCACCGAGAAGTGTACCGGCTCTTGTATCTGAGCATGTATGGCAAGAGTAAATATCGCTAGAAAGAGTGTCAGCCAAGCCGACTTCCAATGAGTATGATTCATAATTTGCTACTTGTTTTGAGTTATATACCAAGCGAGCCCATGCTATGTGAAACGCTCACCATTTATTTTGTCAAGTTGCAAAAATACACAAAATAAGTGATAATCGTGCCCGACATGCCGAAAACATATCACACCTATTCAGTTTAGAAAGTTACGTAAGGGCGCAATCGTTCTATGGTTGTAGAACTGAACGAGCGCAGATGGTGCAAATCGTCGATGCTTTTCAGTGCCCCTTTCAACCGTCGGAAGTCCATAATCTCGCGTGCTTGGTAGAAGTTGATATATGGATGGCGTCGCATTTGGTTCAATGTGAGCGTGTTCAGATTGAGTTTTTCTACTGCGCTGTCGTCCACTTTGAAATAACTTATGGCCTCTTCGGGGAATCCTTCTATCTCTCTAAGTTGTTCTGTATGTGCAAAACCGCCCAGTCTCCGCCCGTAGTTCATGATTTGGCGAGCATAATAACTCCCCACTCCCGGTACTCGTTTCAGCATCAATGTGTCTGCTATGTTAAGTATCACGTGTTCTCCCGGTTTTAGTTTCATGGGGTAATCATGGAGTAAAGTGTCGCGATTGGTCGATTTGCCTACTAATAGTGGCTTCCCATAAAACTTGTCGGCAGGCTGATAATCTTCACCTATTATAATATAAGGACGTAGCGATTCATATTGTCCTTTGGTCAAACCATAGAGCCGAGCAAAGTCTTCCGGCTGCCGATAGACACCGCCTTTGGCACGATAACGATAAATGGCACGCACTTGCCATGGCTGCAATCCAAGTCGAAGCAGCTGTGTGCTGTCGGCCGTATTGGGATCGAAGGCAAATCGTTCGGGAACTTGATGAGGCTGGGTATAATACTTTGCCGATGTAGACTGCTCCGTTTTTACTTCTTTGTGAGCCTTGACTATAGGTTGAAGGGGTTCCTCTTTATCCATCAACAGGTATGCGCCGAATGCCATCACCACGATGGTGAGAATCGTAAGAAACACCTTTCGGTCGGATTTTTGGAAATAGAAAAACTCTCGCCAGCGCATAGTTCATCAAATAAAGCCCAACTGATGGAGAAAAATAGCCAATATACAGAGCGGACAAACAAACCGAACGGCAAAGAGATAGATGCCGAAGAAGCGTGTGCTTACCGTTCCCCAATTGGTGAATTCGTCGTATATCAGCGTGCGTGGGACATACCATCCGAGGAATATACAAGTGAAAAATCCGATGACAGGGAGGAATATCTGTCCCGTCACAAAGTCGAAGATGTCGAATATCGACATGCTTCCTATCCTCAAGAAATCTACTCCGCCTAGCGACAACGAGCAGAAACTGCCCACGATGATGGTGGCTATAGTCACGATGGTAGCACCTTTTTTACGACTGATGTGCATCTCCTCGAAGCAGAAAGCCGTACTTACTTCGTGCAGGGAGATGAGGCTTGTCAATGCAGCCAACGCCAACAAGGCATAGAAGAAAAGTGATACAAGCCAACCTAATGCAGGAAATCCGACAAAAGCTTGGTTGAAGACGTTGGGTAGGGTGATGAAGATGAGAGCCGGACCACTATCGGGATTCACACCGACAGAGAATGCTGCGGGGAATATCATGAGCCCGGCTAGGATGGCAACGAGTGTGTCTACCGCTGCCACTTGCACCGATGAGCGCAGTAGATTGGTTCGTCGACTGAAGTAAGAGGCATAGGTACAGATGCAACCCATGCCGATACTGAGCGAGTAGAACGACTGTCCGAGGGCGCCAAGAAATACGTTTTGATCTACCTTGGAGAAGTCGAGATTCAACAAATAGTTGATTCCTTTACCGGCATCGGGCAACAGACAAGAGGCCACAACGATGACCAATAGCAAGATAAACAGCACCGGCATGAAGAGCTTCGAAACCTTCTCAATACCGCCTCGCACCCCATGAATGATGACGCCATGAGTCATGAGCAGGATAGCGACGGTCCAAAAGATAGGACGGATAGGCGATTGTTCGAAATCAGAGAAATATTGTGCCACCATCGTAGGATCACCTTTCAATTCTCCCATGATAGAGGCGTAGATGTATTGCAGGCACCATCCCGACACCACAGCATAGTAACCGGTAATCAGAAAGCCCGTGATGACGCCCATATACCCCACCAATCGCCACGCTGTACCATTACCAAGCTTGGTGTAAGCACGTGCCATATTTGAGGCACTGTGCCTACCAATGATGAATTCCGACAACATACAAGGAATGCCGAGCAGCAAGATACAACCTAGATAAATGATGATAAAGGCTGCGCCACCATTCTGTCCGGTCATATAGGGAAAGCGCCATACATTGCCCAAACCTACTGCCGAGCCGGCTGTAGCAAGGATAACGCCCAGCTTACTACCAAAGTTTACTCTTTCTTCAGACATGTTTATGTTTTCGTTAAATATATTGCAAATTTAATGATAATATTCTGATTTGGTAACAATCTGCCAACCTTTTGTTTGTTTGTGCCTTGAGTTTATAGAACTATTCTGAAGATTTTTTCTTTTCATATACTTCCTGTTCTTCATAGGTAGTGATGTGGAACAGCTTCATAAGTGGAGTACTTGTTAGTATTCTTCGTTTGTGTGGTCTCGCTTTCCGATGATTGGTGTTTCTGCCTAATGTATCGGCTAGTATAGAGAGTAGCCGATGTGCGACTATGTAACAGATACCCTTTGAACAAGAAAACTCTTAAGTAGCATCTGTAAGCTGATTTTTGTCTTTGTCGCGGAGCGACTATAGATGAATAACCGCGGACGAAGTCCGTGGAAAACGTATAATGCTCAAGAGTCAGTGCCGAAGGTACTGAATATGAATATCGTGTAAGGAGGGTGCGGAAGTCATCCGTATTGAGTACCTCTCGGCACTCATTTTCTTTGTCGATACTATTTCCCAGTGGTAATAAACCACCGGTTATTCGTCTTTAGTCGTTTCGCGACATATAGCTTTCTGTTTGTGTCTGTCTTTCTATTCCAACATATTCTATCCATGTAGAAGAGAGGTACTGTCCTATAAAAGTGTGTAAGCTCCTTTTTTCTTATCTTTGTATTTGTAAACTATAAAAAAGAAAAAACAATGGAACTTACATATTCGCAAATTTCGGAAATTCTTTCGAATTACACAAGTAGTAGTGAGGGTTTTGTTACCCTTCAGTCTTTAATCATGAACTTCGCTCCATGATTGAAAATAATCCCCAAAAGGAGTGAGTCTCTCAGATTTAATTTGTATCTTCGCCATGTCTATCGTCGGATTCTCTTGTTTTTTTTGCAACACTAAGAATAAGTGAAAATTCTGACATGGCAAAATCCTGAGCCACTCGGCTCTGCCGCTTGCCAAAGCAAGAGCTTTTTGTTGCTCAGGTACTTAAAAAGTTTAATTTATAATAGTGTTGCGGAATTAAGGTCATCCTCATTACAATCAATGAAAGAAAAATTTTTACGAACCATGCTTAAATTCGGAAACTTCATACTTGATGACTTTCCATTTATTGTTATTTTCACTTTGTGTTTAGTCTTTAACACGCTGAAAGATTCGTTATTTAATTGGGGGGGGGGGCTTCTAATTTAAAATATTACAGCCTGGCTATCTTGCTATCAGTCATATTTTCTTATATAGCAAGAAAACGTAAAGTTTTAAAAACCCTGTTTTATTTAATAATAATTTTTATATTTGCGGTTAACATGTTCCTTTGGCTGGTTTTTGGAACAACAATATCTCCTCTTATCTTCCAACTTGTTGCAGAAACCAACGGAAGAGAATCTGCCGAATTTATCAATGCTTTCGCATTTTCCAAAGGAGCTTTCATAACTTATATTTCTGTTATACTCCTCACAGCCTTTATCGTATTTATTGAAAAGAAATGGAAAAAGATAAAAGAAAAGGAATGGTTACAAAAAAAATATACAACCGCCATACTTGGCTGTCTTTCAGCTTTCTTGCTTCTAACAGGATTATACAACACTAAATTATATTATACGTTGTATAAATGTCAGACTTATATGGATTTTGAAAAATGGGTAAGAAAAAACCTTACATTCCCCATGGATTCGTTTACGTCGATTGTTTATTGCACTCATGCTCTCAACGCAACTAAAAATGAAATAAAAATAGCTGTAAATTTAGCCAAAGATACTTACCATCAGCCTGTAACTGATGAAATAAACGATTCTATAAATATTATTTACATACTTGGAGAATCTTTTATAAAAACACACGCCTCACTTTACGGATACAAACTGAAAACAACTCCTTTTATGGATGCAGAGCAGAAAAAAGGAAACCTTGTGGCTTTTAGTGATGTCGTTGCACCATTTAATTTGACGACCTTAGTAGAGAAAAATACATTTTGTTGTAATAGTTTGAGTGATGGCGAGGAATGGTATCAAACACCTTACTTCCCCATTCTATTTAAAAAAGCAGGTTATCAGGTTACAATGTGGGATATTCAAAGAGATTATGTCAAAAATGCTTTCTTTACGTTCTCGGTTAATTCTTTCATCTACAATAAAGAAATACAAAAGTACGCATACTCTTATACGTCTGATAAAAGTTTCTTGTACGATGGCGATTTAGTAGATGATTTCTTTAAGAGCAAAGCAAGCAGGTTAGGAAAGAAAAACCTTTTGATTTTTCATCTTTTAGGGCAACATATCGGTGCGAACGACAGGTATCCACATACCAAATATTTCTCTAAATTCTCTTACAAGGATATAAATCGCGATGAAAGCTATATGACAAAAGATAAAAAGCAAGAAATCGCAGAATATGATAACGCAACTTTATATAACGATTATGTCATTAAGAAGATAGCAGAAAGATATGCCGACAAAACCACCGTCATGATTTATTTCTCAGACCACGGAGAAGAAATATACGATTACAGGGATTCAAAAGGAAGAAAAAACGCAGGAAGTAGCGGAGTTACCCACAACTTAGTAAAGTATCAATACGAAGTGCCTTTTGTCATTTGGTTCTCAACTCCGTTTATGGAAAAATACCCAAATTTGGTTAAAAGCATAAGAGAATCAAAAGATAAACCATTCATGACTGACAATGTTTGTCAGATTTTATTCCACATTGTAGGAATGAAAACAAAATGGTATAAAGCAGATAGAGACCTGATAAGTCCACATTACGTTCCAAAAAAACGAATGATTGCAGATGTAGATTATGACAAGTATGTAAAAAACAGATAAAAGTATGGCAATATTAGAAACCTATAATACCTCTGCACCTAACGATGGAATTGTATCTTTTGGAACACTACTGTCTACCAATATACAGAAAGGCACAATGATATTGTTGAGGAGTCAAACGCATAGACATTGTTCGATATGAAGAAGTCCTTGACAACTCCACGTTTCTCTCTTGCTATGGAAACCATCTTGTCTGCAAACTCTTGGAATATCTTGACTTCGCGTATTTCATTAGTCTTGCTCAAATTGCTTCTACTAACATTCTTTCCAAAACCAAGATGGTGGAACGCTGACTTGAATGGAGTGATGGTCACAATAAGGTCTCGTAATCCCTCACGATTGGACAACTGACCAAATAGAAGAACC
>NZ_JBWPWW010000033.1:0-9981 GCF_056590795.1 Prevotella sp. C0026C3
GAAGTATGGGAGTAGAAAGCAGAAAATGGCATAAAACTCATATCTGACTGAAATACAGCGGATATTGCTTGTTTCTTCTTAGGGTTGCATCATAGGAAACAGGCAGAAAAGGGAGCGAAAAGGAGGGAGTTCAGTTACCAAATCGTTCGAAAAACGATGAAAGGAAAAGGACGGCTGAAAGTGGTAACTAAAACGGAGTTTTCTCTTTCATTATCAATGTTTTGCATCGTTCAAAGTTCCTCAAAGAAGTGTAATTTTGCAAGTAAAAAACAATGGAAAAAGAAAAATTCAAGCTGCTTTTCTACCTCAAGAGAGGTACGCAGGACAAAAACGGAAAAAGTCCCATCATGGGACGCATCAGCGCAGGACGCTCTATGGTACAGTTCAGTTGCAAATGCTCGTGTACTCCTCGTTTGTGGGACAGTCGCAAAAACCGACTGCTGGGCAAGAGTGCCGAAGCCGTATCGGTAAACAAGGAACTTGACCGCCTTCAGGTGAGCATACACAAGGTTTATGAGTCTCTTTCGGGTAAATCCGATGCTCCCATCACGGCAGAGCGAGTACGGGAGCTTGTATTCGGACTGAACAGTGAGTCACAAGGACTGCTGCATCATACAGACGAGTATATCGACCGCTTCCGTGAGCGTGTGGGCATAGACCGCAGCGAACGCAGACTAAAATGCCTGTTGCTCTTTCACAAGCATCTGGCAAACTTCGTCAGGTATCGCTACCGTGTGGAGGATATTCCCGTGCAGAAAGCCGACATCGCCTTTATCAAAGACTTGGAGGACTACTTCGCCAAAGAAAAGGGATTCAAGCTCAACACTTCGGCTGGCTATCTCTCCATGCTGGCTTCCTTGCTCAAAGACCTGCATAAACGGCACATCATTGACACCTATCCCTTCATCAACCATTCCATTCGTTGGGAAGTGGGTACTCCACGTTACATCACAAGGGAGGAGGTAGGTCTTATCGCAGCCTTGGGAGAAGATAAATTGCAAGGCTATGAAAAAGTGTCGAGGGATATGTTCCTTTTCTCCTGCCTGACGGGGCTTTCCTATACCGACGTGTATCACTTGACGGAGCAGCACGTCTTTCACGAAGCGGGAATGACTTGGATACGCAAGCCGAGAATAAAGACGGGCAACGTGTGCCACATCCCCCTACTTCCCGAAGCCACTGCCATTATCGAGCGTTATCGGGGCATTCACACGAGGGCTTTCCGACACGAACCGCCCAAGGGGTATCTGCTGCCCATACCCGGATGCGACACGGTAAACATACACCTCAAAAAGATAGCACGGCTTTGCGGTATTCAGAAAACGCTGACCTATCACATGGCACGGCATACCTTCGCATCTCAGATGACACTGTCGGAGGGCGTGTCCATTGAGAGCGTTTCCAAAATGCTCGGACACAGTCAAATCAAAACCACGCAAGTGTATGCGGAGACATCTCCCGAGCGTGTCTTTCTGGACATAGAGAAAATACTTCCACAACTCGCACATTATCAACTGACCAACTAAAACCGCAGAACAATGAAAAGTACATTTGCCATACTATTCTACATAGATAGAAGCAAGACCAATGAAGACGGACTATGCGTAATCCGTTGCCGTATCACCTGTAATGGAACGTCCTCATCGTTTTCCACGCAGTTGCAAACTTCCCCCGACGAGTGGCTTGCCCGAAAAGGGTGCATCAAGGCGACAACAGGTAATTCAAGCGGCATCAATCTGCAACTGAACTCAATAGAAGAGTGCTTGCATTCACTCTATGAACGTACATTAAGGGAAGAAAACTATATCACGGCGGAATACCTCAAGGAGCGTTATATGCAGCAAAGTCGCCCCATGCCAACACTTACGGAGCTATATCAATCCGTTTGTGAATACAAGGAGGAATTGCAGGGCAGAACATTAAGCAAGGCAACTGTCAGGGCTTTTAAGGACAGCTACAAGAGTTTTGTTCATTTCCTGCAAGTAAGGGACAGGGCAGACTGTATGCCCACAGAGGTGGACAAGACTTTGCTTGAGGACTATCGCCTTTTTATGCTTCGGGACTTGGGAAACAAGGAAAGCAGTGTCGGCAACCGCCTACGCCACTTGCATCAGGTCATTCGCAAGGCATTGCAGGAGCGATACGTTCGTGAAGACCCTTTTGAACTCATAGACATAGAAACGCCTACCTACGAGCGCAATGCACTTACGGCGGACGACCTGCAAAAACTCTTGGCTTACCGTCCGCACCGCTCGACAGATAACCATTGCAGACTTATTTTCCTCTTGGGATGTTTCACGGGGCTGGCATTCTCAGACTTAAAGAAACTCCGAATGGACGATGTTTATACATTCGGGGATGGGCGTAGGTACATATCGCTCTGTCGAACAAAGACACAGAACAGAAGTATTGTCCCGTTGCTGCCCGTTGCCGAGAAAATACTCGCCATTGTGAGCCACGGACGAAGGGAGGGGCTTTTCTTTCGAGAGTTTCCCAGCAACAGTAATTTCAATAGAACTATTCAGGAGATATGTATTAAGGCAGGACTGCCACCGCATACTCAAGCGACCTCGCACACCGCACGGCACACCTTTGCCACGACCATCTGTCTGGAGAACGGACTTCCGATAGAGACGGTGAGCAAGATGCTGGGGCATCGCTTCATCTCCACGACCGAGATTTATGCACGGGTGACCAAGAGCAAGATTGCCAAGGAAATGCAACCCCTGATGGGTAGTGAGCATACAAGGGTACTGCGTAAAGCCTTACGGCTGTGTCCGTCAAGAACACCGAAAAAGTCAAGTCCCATAATTGGGATGTAACAGCCGTAATGAATGATTCAAAAAAAAGAAGTCCAACTTTTTAACAAGAAAAACAATGAAACAGAAGAACAAAAAGGAACTTTCCTACTTCCGATTGAAGTTAAGAAGTTACATGAGTGAGCATCACCCCGAAAAGTTGCAAGATACGGAGTTTATCACTGCACGGGCAGATATGGCTCTCACAGTTTACTGCGATGCTGTAGCACAAGGCTTTACACACATTGAAGCGGAGAGCATGGCAAGCGAGGCATTGTATCAAGGCTTGCACTTTTCCAAGTACGATACGCTTATATCCGTGTTGGAAAACGAGTTTGAAAGGGAACTTCCTGCACCGCTCCCAGAGAAACTCGTACCTATACTGTTGTCGAACAAGGCTGTTCAAGCCACATTCGACAAGTTCGGTTTGACGGACACATTGGCTTCTGACGAGCAATACGGCCGTCTTTACACCGAACTGACAGGCACGATAGTGCTGCTCATCGAGAGCAACAATCTGCCAACGGTCAGACTGACGGAGGAAGCAAGCCTGAAGGCGTTGTAGGCAAAGGCGGCGCACGCAAAGTTCCTGATGCCGTTTCTTATCGTGCAAAGGTACAACGGCAGCCTGTCTGCCCTGACAAGGTCGAGTCCTGCGGATGGAGAGAAGAATCTCCACCGCAGGATTTCTCTGTTTCAAGGTGGTATTGCCATTTTCTATATCCATGCGGTCGTATTCATCTCTCCCAACCTTGCAGGGCTGGGCTGCCGTAGAGAGTATAGGCACGACAAGAATACGGCATACTCAGGCTCTTTGGACGCAAGGCGTAACAACTAACAACAGATAGGACTGACGATAATACGGACAATCTATTGTTTGTACAATTTGTTGTCATGACTATCTGTTGTCAAAACTATATATCGTCAAAATAATCTATCGATAAAACTATCTATCGACACTTCGACATCTCGATTTGTCGAACTATCGAATTATCGATAAAACAACAAGATAATAAAAGGAACGAGCCGGCACCTCATCTCATTACCGCAATAACACAGACGGATTTCCTTTGTTTTTCTATTGCTTTCTCTCTATTTCCCTGCTTATCCTCATTTCTTGCAGTGGTGCTTCCGAGGGGTTACTTTTGCACCCGAGAAGTACGGCAATGGACTGCATAACAGTTTGTTTGCTGAGTAACAATAAAGTAATCAAAACAAAATTAAGGCAATGAAACTCATTATCATCGACCGCAAAGCGTGGGAGCGACATCGCTCCGAATTTGCAGACTTTATCCATCGTGTGGAAAAACTCATCGGTAATCCTCCCAAGACCGAGCAATGGCTCGACAACGAAGCCGTGTGCAAGCGTTTAGGCATCAGCAAGCGTACCCTACAATCATACCGAGATACGGGCAAAATCCCTTTCTCCATGATTGGACATAAGTGTTATTACAAACAGACCGACATCTGTGAAATGCTGAATGCAGTCAAGGATTGAAATCAAAGAATGAATGAATTATGGCAGAGAATGAAATCATTACGCGGGAAGACCCTCAGATGCAGTTGTTTTCACAACTGATGGAAGGCACTTTGAAGAAGTTGGAGCGGTATTGCTCTACCGCCCGTCCGATGCTGAATGGTGAGGTTTACCTTTCGGGTGAGGAGGTTTGCAGCCAATTACGGCTCAGCACACGCACGCTCCAAGAGTACAGAAACTCAGGAACGCTTCCTTTCTACAAAATCGGAGGGAAGATACTCTACAAGCAGAGCGACATACAAGCCATGCTTGAAAAACACTATAACCCGATACCCAAGAAATTATGGCAAGAATAGATGAAAAAAGGAAACAACGCTTGGAACAAGCCATTAGAGATATGGGAAATTATGGCGTTAAGCTCCGCAAGCCCGAAGAGTTACCCGATTTTGACCAGCCCTTCGATTATGAAGAGGAAAAGAGAAGGTTTGAGCCTGTTGATAAAGTTGAGGAACAAAATGACAAGGAGAGTAACAAGGATTTTTCTCAACCGTCCTATCAAGAAACAGCGTTGTCGCCAACAGAAAGGGCTACTTCTACCGAAGAATTTCATCAAAGAATGGGAAAAACAAAGGACAGAAAGCAATTATCCGAGTTTCAGGGGAAATATCTCCAGCCCTTTCGCAACAGCCACCGCAAAGCCGTGTATGTATCAGAGGAAACCCAACGAAAGTTAGACTTCGTGGTGCGGAGAATCGGTGAGCATGGAGCGAGCGTTTCGGGATATGTCGAACAGGTACTGCGGGAACACCTCGACCAATACAAGGAAGATGTGGAAAGATGGAGGAAACTCTGAATTACTGCATTCCTCGAATGCAAGCCTACGCCGAGTTACTGTATTCAATGAATGCAGTAACACAGCAGGGGCTTATAATCCCATTTTCTACATCAGCAAGGTGTGTCTTTGTACCACAAATTGCCATTTGTACCACAAAGACCCTTGCCCCGAAAGGGGATTAAATCACTCCAAAGTCGTGATTAGAAAGCAATGAAGAAGCAAAAACAAAAGAAGCCAGACGGCAGATGTGCCACCTGCCCACGATGGGACAGATGGCACATCAGAATACCTAATTCCGAAGACCAGCAGAAACTTATCAGACTCTATCGCAAGTCGGGAGCAAAGACAAAGAGCGACTTTGTCCGAGCAAGGCTTCTTGGTGAATCTTTTAAGGTCATCACCCAAGACCCTGCAAAAGAACCTTACTTGGAGAAACTCTCAGAAATCGTTGCCTTGGCTCATAAGATAGGAGTTCTGTACAACGAAGTCGTGAAAGTCCTCAATACTTATCATTCTGTTGCCACTGCTCAACAACTGCTCGGCAAACTCGAAACCTATTCCCAAATTCTCATCAGACTACAACAGCAAGCAGTACAACTGACAAAATCCTTTGGGAGTAGAGAAGAATGAATGCTGATAAATCATAACACCCATACTCGTATCGTACCGCGAATGTCCAATCCCTCTTTGGATGATACAAAAGGGTCACTTTGAACGATTACATAGGACCAGTTTCAACGATTTTTCCACTCTGCCCTAATACTTTATCTTTTGGAAAGTACATTGATAATCAGATAATTATTTCAATAACTCCCGATTTGGAGTATTACCCCACATTTATTATTTTTTTATTTTGACAATTCCCGATTTGGGGCATTACCATGACCATTAACAAACACAAAGTCTGTATAATCCCCTATAACTAACGTATCTTTTGAAATTTTCCGTATTTTGTAATCAACATATGGATAGAGCTTTTCCACAGGATGTGGAAGTTTCCAATAAATAAAAACTCGCATGCCATCAACATCAAACACTTTAGGGAATAAAATGTCCTGTTGGGAAGTAAATTCTTCATCTCCTTTCTTATTATAAGCTGAATTCAACTTGCAAATGCAACAGAATTCTGATTAATAATTTGTTTAAATTTTTCGTTTGGCGTGAGGTATCCAAGTCTTTTACGAGGTCGATTATTGAGTTTATTTTCAATCCACTTAATCTGTTTGTTGGTTACTTCACTAAAGTCCTTACCCTTTGGGATATACTGCCTGATAAGCCCGTTGGTGTTTTCATTGGCACCACGTTCCCATGAGTGGTATGGTTTGCAAAAATAGAATTTTATTTCCAATTTTTGCGCAATTTCCTCGTGCTTTGCAAACTCCTTTCCATTGTCAGCCGTAATTGTGTGTATTAAGTTTTTCACTTTCCGCAGTGCCCATACTGCAATCTTAGCTACCGGGATGGCTTCTTTTCCCGACAACTTGCGTATCCAGACCCTGCTTGTTGCTCTGTCGTTAATGGTAAGAATGGCACCTTTGTGGTTCTTACCAATAATTGTATCTATCTCTAAATCACCAAATCTCTCCTTCAGTTCCACTATCTCGGGACGCTCATCAATATCCACCCTGCCTGGGATAAATCCTCGCCCTGCATTTTTAGAACCACGTTTGGCATACCTGCGACCTTGTCTGCGAAGATATTTGTGCAGTTTGCCACCCCGCCGCTTATCCTCCCAAATCCAGCGATATATCGTTTCGTGAGATACCATCGCAATTCCCTCCAAGCGGCTCCTGCCGACAATCTGCTCCGGGCTGAATCCTTTCTTCAACAGCTTTATTATCCGTTTTCTCATTGCCGGTGTAAGCACTTCCTTGCGATGTTTTTGCTGCTTGCGCCTGTCTGCTTTTCGCTGGGCAAGCTCCATGCTATAGCTACCACTTCGGGCGTCGCAATTGCGCTTTATCTCCCTGTAAACAGTGCTTTTATCTACTCCGATAGCTTCCGCTATTGCTTTTTTGCTCATCGGTATTTGCAACATCATAGAAAATTGCATACCTTTGTTCCTCGGTTATATGTTTGCTCATCTGCAACTTTTTTTTCTTTGGACGGACAATTAAAGCAAAGATAGCAAACTTTATCCATTCAGAGTGAGAGAAAGGGGGACATTGTCTCTCTTTCCTCTCTGAAAAATAAATGTTTTTATTGCTTATTATCCGCACCCAAAAAGTTGCATTTATAAGTTGAACTCAAGAAGTATTCACCTGTAAGAAGTTACTAATGACAAAAAAGAAATTGCCCGTTCGTTTTACGGGTCAGCACTTTACTATTGATAAAGTGCTAATAAAAGATGCAATAAGACAAGCAAATATAAGTAATCAGGATACGGTTTTAGATATTGGGGCAGGCAAGGGGTTTCTTACTGTTCATTTATTAAAAATCGCCAACAATGTTGTTGCTATTGAAAACGACACAGCTTTGGTTGAACATTTACGAAAATTATTTTCTGATGCCCGAAATGTTCAAGTTGTCGGTTGTGATTTTAGGAATTTTGCAGTTCCGAAATTTCCTTTCAAAGTGGTGTCAAATATTCCTTATGGCATTACTTCCGATATTTTCAAAATCCTGATGTTTGAGAGTCTTGGAAATTTTCTGGGAGGTTCCATTATCCTTCAATTAGAACCTACACAAAAGTTATTTTCGAGGAAGCTTTACAATCCATATACCGTTTTCTATCATACTTTTTTTGATTTGAAACTTGTCTATGAGGTAGGTCCTGAAAGTTTCTTGCCACCGCCAACTGTCAAATCAGCCCTGTTAAACATTAAAAGAAAACACTTATTTTTTGATTTTAAGTTTAAAGCCAAATACTTAGCATTTATTTCCTGTCTGTTAGAGAAACCTGATTTATCTGTAAAAACAGCTTTAAAGTCGATTTTCAGGAAAAGTCAGGTCAGGTCAATTTCGGAAAAATTCGGTTTAAACCTTAATGCTCAAATTGTTTGTTTGTCTCCAAGTCAATGGTTAAACTGTTTTTTGGAAATGCTGGAAGTTGTCCCTGAAAAATTTCATCCTTCGTAGTTCAAAGTCGGGTGGTCTACATCAATGCCACTGTTTATCTTCCATTGCTTACCCTTATAATCCATTCTCAGGGTGAGTTCCTGCCCACATATAGATAGTGTGTTCTCATAACTTAGGCTATCTATGTATGGTCTATTCGGTATAGTATAGTCGTAAGTGTTGCTTGTGTTTCTATCCTCTTCGTGATGCAGTCCGTACCCTGTCTGCAATTTCAACTGTTTGCCAAAAGGATGGGTATATTGCAATGATATTCTGCTTTCGTTGCGCAGGGTGGGCAGTTGTTGGCAAAGATTGCGCAACAGTAGTGAATCTCCGCCCACAGCGTTGCGCAGGTGGTGGAATTTCGTCAGTGAAAGGCTGGTATTATTAGTTTCATTCGAGTTACCGCCAAGTGTCGCCTTCACGGTAAATGATGCCCCAGCCTTGCCAATCCGCCGTGTGAGGTCGGCAGATACATGGTAATTCTTTCCATTGCTTTTTGTGTTATTTCGCAGCGTTCCCGAGGTCAGCGTGTCCGCAGCCGTATTGCGCTCATATAGGTATGTTGTGTTGTCAGTCAGGTTGTCTGACCGTCCGAAGTTTCCATTTGCACTTATATTCAGCAAAGTCTTTTTGTCTATGTTATACTGCAGATTTATGTTTGCGGCATTACTGTGATTCTTGCTCAAGGAAAGCAGCATTGATTCCCGATATTTTGTTCCCGATGAAAGATATTGCTCATCATAGTCATGATTCTCGCTTCCATTGTGGAAGGCATTGAGTGAGAGGCTTGCATTGAGCGTAATTTTCTTACCAAATTTCTTCACGATATTGCCCGACAATATGTTTTGGAAATTGTTTCCCCCAATGTTCATATTACTAAGATTGTCAGAGCGCAAAGTCAGCGAGGTGTTTTCGCCATCGGCATTGAATAGATTGCCCTGTACCTCATCCCTGCGTCTGTCGCGATTGCCGTGTTCAGCCGTTAGTGTTCCTGTCAGGCTGCCATTGTAGGTAGATTTGGTCTTGATGTCCAGCACATAATTGTCGGCACCATCATCTACTCCCGTCATTTTCTCCAATGCGCTGAGCATGTCATACAGTTTCAGTAGTTCCACTGCATCGGTTGGCATATTCTCCAACGCTGCGATAATGTCGTTGCCCATAAAGGTCTCGCCATTGATGTTTACGCCGTTCAATGGCTTTCCTTTGAATGATAGTTGCCTGTTCGCCTTGTCGTATTCCATGCCCGGAATATTCCTGATTAAGTCTTCCAAGTTAGCACCTTTCCTTACTCGAAGGCAATCAGTATTGATAAACGTGGTGTCTTTTCTTATGGAAAACAATTTCCGCTGTCCAATAACTTGAACTTCATCGAGTTCTATCGTTTTATGTAATGAAGAAACATGTTTTCGAGTAGGGTATATAGTATCACCCACAACTAAATTCAAAATAGTAGCATTAGCAGTGGGAAACAGCAGAAGTAGAATGATGAAGATTAAAAGAATTCTTTTGATTATCATTTTGCAAAATTACCATTGTTCATAGATATATGCAATACCTTAAAATGGCGATTTTATAGAATTAGAAATGTCTAAGGTTGATTTTCATTGAAAAAACAACGTAAATACTTTGCTTATATGAATTATATCGCTATCTTTGCAACATCAAACAGAGAGTTCTTTGAGACTTTGCAGAATAAAGAAAGGGAAAGAAACTCGCTCGTTTCTTAGTCGTTCACCTTATCAGATTATATATTCTGCTTTTTATTAGTAATCAGTCGATTACATTCACCCCCATTACTTTTATGCGGA
>NZ_JBWPWW010000034.1:0-8010 GCF_056590795.1 Prevotella sp. C0026C3
GTTGTTTCTTTTTCCTCGCCGAGAGATGCAGACAACCTCTCGCTACGCTTCGAGAACGTCTGCATCTCTCGGCGAGGACTACTCTTTTATTGCACTTCGTTTTGTAACTTGCAGTGCTCTTTCCTTTTTCCTATAAATATTTGGAGGGAAATGAAAAAGATGCTATCTTTGCATAAGGTAAAGTTGCACTCGGCAATTTGAAAACAAGTTTTCATTGGTGCTATCTTTGCATAAAAAGAATAAAAGGAGAACGACTTTGGGGTTGTGTCGGTTTGATCGGGATACTCATCAAATAATATCGAAAACCGAGGATGTTCCTTTTGTTAATGGCGGGCCACATAAACTCGTAAGAGGTAAGTCGCAAGACCGGTGGATTACAAAGACGGAGGACTCTCAATCATTGATTTCTCGGAGTTTCATCACATCATCGGGCAACCCCTTTTTATTAAAACAGATGGATATTATATCCAATGTGTAGAGACGATGCATGCATCGTCTCCTTTTGGTTAAAAGAGATGACAGCCAAGCGAGATACACTCCGTCTCTACACAGAAATAAATATTTAAAATATGTTTAGTGGCATTGTAGAAGAAATGGCTACACTAGTAGCTATCAATAAGGAACGGGAAAACATAGACTTCACGCTGAAGTGTTCGTTTGTAGACGAATTGAAAATTGACCAAAGTATTGCCCACAATGGTGTTTGCTTGACGGTCGTTAGTATTTCGGGGGATACCTATACAGTAACAGCTATGAAAGAGACTTTGGATCGGTCGAACCTTGGACTACTTAAAGTAGGTGACAAAGTAAACGTGGAACGCTCCATGATTATGAACGGTCGGCTTGACGGACACATTGTACAAGGACATGTAGACGAGACTGCCACTTGCATTAATATGCGGGATGCAAATGGTTCTACTTACTTTACATTTAAATATCAGCAAAATTCTGAGATGATAAAAAGAGGATATTTCACTGTAGATAAAGGTAGCGTGACAGTGAATGGTGTATCTCTAACCGTATGCGAGCCAACAGAAGATAGTTTCACAGTAGCCATTATCCCCTATACCAGAGAGTTTACCAACTTCTGTGATATATCGGTAGGTTCTACGGTCAATATTGAGTTTGACATCTTAGGTAAATACATAGCTAGACTGCAATCATTATCGTGATTGCAGTCTTTTAGCATATATGCATCATAAACGCTATACATTGTACAATATCTTTTTAAAAGAATGTTAATATAAGACGAGTAAAGCAACTTTTGCTTCTCTCTTTTCATCAAATAGTAAAATAGAATCTACGCGTAAGATTTCATATTAACAAAATCATCAACCAATTATAGATATGTATAATAAGATTGTCACACAACTATTGAGCCTAGCTCTATGCGCAATACCCATGACAAGTATGGCTAGAGAGTGGTCGTTGCAAGACTGTATAAACTACGCATTGCAAAATAATATCTCACTACAGAAGCAAAAAATAAATAAACTGAGCGCTCACGAAGACGTGTTACAATCGAAAGCAGCACTTCTCCCCTCGTTAAGTGCGTCTACAAGCCAAAATATAGGTTACACTCCGTGGATAACTAGTGGTATCAGTGGGGATGGTTATTCAAAGCTAGCCGTGGACAAAACATATTACAATGGAAACTATGCCATCAGTAGCAATTGGATATTATGGAACGGTAATCAAAACAGAAACAACATTAAATTAAATCAACTGGTTGAAAACAAAGCAGTTATAGACTCTGCGACTACTGCACGTAATATCCAAGAACAGATAGCTCAACTCTATGTTCAGATACTATATTCCAGCGAGGCCATTAAGGTAAACAAAGAAAGTTTGGAAACAAGTACCAAGAATGAAGACAGAGGAAAAGAAATGGTGCAAGTGGGTAAGATGAGTAAAGCCGACCTAGCACAACTAACCTCGCAACGCGCACAAGATGAATACAACGTTGTCTCGGCAGAAAGTCAAGTGAAGAACTACAAAAGACAATTAAAAGAACTCCTACAAATTACAGACGATAAAGATTTTAATATCGCGATTCCATCAACGACAGATGAGCAAGCATTGCAACAGATTCCGACGATGAATATGATTTATAATGCGGCACTGGATAATCGTCCGGAAATTAAAAGTTATCAGAATAGCATTGCTCAAAGTGACTTACAGATAGCCATTGCCAAAGCTCAAAAAATGCCGACCATTAGTGCCAATGCCGGAATAAGTACGAGTACCACCTCTATGAATGATAACGCATGGGGACGCCAATTAAAAAATAATTTTTCTACAGGGGCTGGAGTAACCATCAGTGTACCCATATTTGATAACAGAACATCTAAAACAGCTATCAACAAAGCTAGATTAATGAGGGAAAACAGTATGCTTGACTTAAAAAATGAGCAGACGACTCTCTACTCTACTATCGAAAACTATTGGTTGCAAGCCACTACCAATCAAAACCAATTTAAGGCAGCAAGAGTAAGTGTGGAGAGTGCAAAAACTAGTTATGAACTATTAAGCGAGCAATTTCGCTTAGGATTAAAGAATATCGTTGAACTCATGACTGGAAAAGATAAATTACTCACAGCACAACAAAACGAACTACAGAGCAAATATATGTCTATATTATATATTAACATGCTCAAGTTCTACCAAGAGGGAACACTAAAGAGATAAAGGAATAAAGATAAAATGCTACAAATAATTGAATAACAATATTATTCATCAAGATTCAAGGCGCCATCATATGATGACGCCTTGATATCTTATTTTACAGAAACACCTTTTAATTCTAACTGTTCTTGTAAGCGTATCAATTCATCGCGATATTGTGCAGCCTGTATGAAATCCAAATCCTTGGCAGCTTGTTGCATTAATTTCTTGGTATGTTCGATACTCTTTTCCAATTCCGGACGCGTCATACGCTTGACTATAGGATCTGCTACAAATGCCATCTCTGTAGGTTCTACATACTCTTGATATTTGCCCTTTATAACATTCCTATCCTCTCCGGAATCAGTACCAATCGGGAATGTTTTAATATCTTTGACAATCTGCATCGGCGTAATGCCATGTTTTTCATTATATTTAAGCTGTTTACAACGCCGCCTAGCCGTTTCATCAATGGTTGCCTGCATACTATCGGTAATGGTATCAGCATACATAATAACCTTACCATTGACATTTCTAGCCGCTCTACCAGCAGTCTGCGTCAAACTTCGTTTACTGCGAAGGAATCCTTCTTTATCGGCATCGAGGATAGCTACCAACGATACTTCGGGAAGATCGAGTCCTTCTCTCAACAGATTGACTCCTACAAGCACATCATATACACCAACACGAAGGTCATTCATTATCTTGACACGATCGAGTGTGGCTACATCACTATGAATATAATTTGCTTTGATATCGTGATTCAATAAGTATTCAGTCAATTCTTCTGCCATTCGCTTAGTCAAGGTAGTCACCAACACACGCTCATGTCGATGAATCCGTGTAAGAATTTCATCCATCAAATCATCTATCTGATTTTCACTGGGACGCACTTCTATCTCCGGGTCTAATAGTCCTGTTGGACGAATTATCTGCTCAACAACAACACCTTCAGATTCACGTAATTCATAATCTGCCGGTGTGGCACTGACATAAATGACTTGATGGATTAGTTCGTGGAACTCCTCAAATCTCAATGGACGATTATCGAAAGCTGCCGGAAGTCTAAATCCATATTCTACCAGATTCTGCTTTCTTGCCCTATCACCACCATACATCGCATTGATTTGAGGAACACTGACATGGCTTTCGTCTATAACTAGCAAGAAATCTTTTGGGAAAAAGTCTAAAAGGCAATACGGACGCTCGCCCGGTTGTCGACCATCAAAATAACGTGAATAATTTTCTATCCCACTACAATGGCCTAACTCTTTTATCATTTCCATATCATACTCAACACGTTCTTTAATTCGTTGAGCCTTTATGTTATCGCCAATTTCATGATAGTATTCAGTTTGCTTGGCTAAGTCATCCTGAATCATACGAATAGCCTGTTCGGTTTGCTCCTTAGACGTGACGAAAAGATTGGCCGGATATATCTGATAATCCTCAAAATCAGATAAACGCTGAAATGTAAGAGCATCAACTTCTTGAATGCTATCAATCTCATCATCCCACCATGTAACTCGCAAAATATTATCACTATAAGCCATAAAGACGTCGACAGTATCTCCTTTTACCCGGAAAGTGCCTCGTTTCAATTCTATATCATTTCTCACATATAGAGCATTGACCAATCGACGCAAGAAGTCATTCCTATCCAATCGCTGCCCTCTTTTAATAGAAATAATACTTTCTTGCATGGCAACAGGTCCGCCCATACCATAAATACAAGAGACAGAAGAGACAACAATAACATCTTTTCGCCCAGAGAGAAGAGCAGACACTGCTCCAAGTCGCAACTTGTCTATTTCGTCATTAATAGCCAGATCTTTCTCTATATAAGTATCAGATGACGGCAGATAGGCTTCCGGCTGATAATAGTCATAATAAGAAACATAATATTCAACGGCATTATCAGGAAAGAAATCTCTCATCTCTTGATACAACTGAGCTGCTAAGGTTTTATTATGACTAAGAATCAATGTCGGTTTATTTGCGTTAGCTATAACATTAGCTACCGTAAATGTCTTTCCAGAACCGGTTACTCCAAGTAATACTTGTGCGTTATCCCCATTTTGTAATCCCTCTGTCAGTTCTGAAATGGCCTGAGGTTGATCGCCCGTTGGCTTATATTTAGATGTTAATTTGAAATTCATCTCTACAAAATTACAAAACACCTTGGTAATAGCGTTATAAAGACTAATAAAATACGAAAAAAGATTTCGTTTACTTTGCCAATCCTAGAAATATCAGTAACTTTGTATCCTCAAAGCGACAATATGAAAAAAGTATTTCTGATAACAATAAGTACCATTTTGCTCTTCTCTAGTTGTGCCCAAGAGTTCAACAAAGTGTACAAGAGCAATAATTATCCTTATAAATACGAATTCGCTAAAGAATGTTTTGCCAATGGCAAATATACTAGAGCCATTACTCTGCTCACAGATCTTATAGCTGTCGAGAAAGGAACAGATAATGCAGAAGAAAGCCTATACATGCTAGGTATGGCATCTTATTGTAGCAAAGATTATGAAGGTGCTGCACAAGCTTTCAAACGCTATTATCAGTCATACCCACGTGGACAATTTGCAGAGATGGCTCACTTCTACGAAGGACAAGCTATCTATGAGAGTACCCCAGAGCCTCGTTTGGATCAATCTATGACTATCACTGCTATCTCGGCTTTCCAAACTTTCCTAGACCTTTATCCAGATTCAAAGTTCAAGAAAGTAGCACAGCAACGTCTGTTTGAACTGCAAGATAAGTTGGTAACAAAGGAATATGCATCGGCAAAGCTATATTATGATTTAGGATCATATTTCGGCAATTGTACGAGCGGTGGTAATAATTATCAAGCATGTATCATCACTGCACAAAATGCATTGAAAGATTATCCTTATAGTAATAAGCGTGAAGACTTTTCATTGCTTATTATGAAAAGTAAATTTGAATTAGCTCAACAAAGTGTAGATGAAAAGAAATTTGAGCGCTATCAAGATGCAGAAGACGAATGCTATGGTTTTCTAAATGAATACCCAGATTCTAAAGAAAAGGAAACTGCAGAAAAATACATAGAAAAATGTAAGAAATATACTAATGAAGATAAAACGGCTCATGCTGTAAAGCAACCAGAAGACCAGAAATCAGAAAAAGAAAATAATTAAATTACATCAATAATAATGGATTATAAAAAGTCTAAAGCTCCAGTTAACACTGTCACTCGTAACATCATGGATCTCTGTGATGAGACTGGAAACATCTATGAAAGTGTAGCTATTATTGCAAAACGTGCAAATCAGATTTCTGTAGAAATCAAACAAGATTTAAATAAGAAACTTGCAGAATTTGCTTCATACAATGACTCATTGGAAGAGGTGTTTGAAAATCGTGAACAGATTGAAATATCTCGCTATTATGAGAAACTACCAAAACCTACATTGCTAGCTACTGAGGAGTTTACAGAGGGAAATGTATATTGGCGCGATCCCGCTACAGACACAGACAATCTTAGTATAGACTAAAAGATGTTACAACGCAAACAAACATTATTCTTGCTTGCAACTATCGTGGTAATTTGCTTCTGCCTCTATTTGCCGATAGCTCACTATACACCACCTACTGGCATTAGCAAAGGAGCTATATTATTCAATTTGGCAACATATAATCATCTGGAATCCGGAATAGATTTCTCTAACTGCCCATTGTTCATTGTACAAAGCTTATCTGCCATTATAGCAATTATCACAATATTCCTATACAAGAATCGTCAATTACAAGTGAAGTTTTGTAATGGAGGGATTATTCTACAACTAATCTGGTATGCGCTATATGGCTTCTATTTGTATAGTAATCACGATATATTAGGAAGTGCACATATTAATTTTGCAGCATGTTTACCACTTATAACTATTATCCTCCTCTATCTAGCAAGACATGGGATTGTGGCCGATGAAAAACTGGTCAAGAGCATGGACAGAATTAGATAAAATAAAAGAGCAGGATTTTCAATCTTGCTCTTTCATTTTCTTAAAACATAATCTTGTGTATTATTGGTGCCATATCATAATATTTGTATTCGGCTAATCTTCCACCAAACTCTATTTTTTCCTCTTTAGCAGCTAAAGCTGCATATTGACGATAAAGTGCTTGGTTCACATCATCATTTACAGGATAGTAAGGTTCGATTCCATCTTTCCATTCCATACTGTATTCTTTACTGATAACAGTCTTTGGACAAGCATTAATAGCAGAACCAAACATTTCAAAATGTTTATGCTCTATGATGCGTGTATAAGGCATATCAGATTCCGTATAATTAATAACAGCATTTCCTTGATAATTAGCCGTATCAAGAATTTCTGTCTCAAACTTAACAGTACGATAGTTCAACTTTCCAAATCTATAATCGTAAAATTCATCTATCTTCCCTGTAAATAAAACTTTATCAGCAAGATTCAGCCAATGTTCTTTATCTTGAAAGAAGTCAACACCAACCATAACATCCGCACCGTCCAACAACCCATCTATCAATTTATTATATCCACCAATAGGTATACCTTGATACGAATCATTAAAATAGTTATTATCAAAAGTTAGACGAACAGGTAAACGTCTTATAATAAAGGCAGGAAGCTCAGTACATTTTCTTCCCCATTGCTTTTCCGTATACCCCTTAATCAACTTCTCGTATATATCCTTCCCTATCAATAATAAGGCTTGTTCTTCTAAATTACGAGGTTCATCAATACCTAAATTCCTCATACGATTCAAGGCTTCAGCACGTTGCTCAGCTAATTTAGCTTCAGCTTCAGCCGGCGTAGTAACACCCCACATTTGATAGAAAGTGTTCATATTGAAAGGAAGATTATAGAGTTTCCCTCTATAATTTGCAACAGGAGAATTTGTATAGCGATTAAATGGAACTATACTATTCACAAAGTCCCAAACCCCTTTATGATTCGTATGGAATATATGTGCACCATATTGATGTACATTAATTCCCTCTATATTGTCACAATAAAGATTTCCTCCGGTTTGTAGACGCTTATCTATTACCATACAACGCCTACCCTTGTGAATCTCACGATACGCAAAAGTAGAGCCATACAAACCTGCACCTACAATTAAATAATCATATTTTTTAGCCATTATCAAGAAATATTATGGTATTATACAAAGTTAGCTAAAAAGCTAATATGTTGCAATAATATTCCAAATAAAAGCTCAAAAAACTTGTATACGCCGATTAGGGAGAGCTAGGTATACCCAAAAAAGCCCCGACTACATTCAGTAATCGAGGCTCTCGTTAAAAGAAGGCGGCCACCTACTCTCCCGCATTGCATT
>NZ_JBWPWW010000035.1:0-6654 GCF_056590795.1 Prevotella sp. C0026C3
CCAGATGCGTAACAGCGCAATAAATTCTTTAATTTTGTCATATAAATAATAGTTTTATGTTTTTAATGCCGACCAGGGCAGTAACACAAAACTACAAAATGACCCTAAAAAACTAGCGTTTCAAAGGGTCATTCTTATTTTGGCGAGGTGGGGCTGGTTATTTTAACCTTACTGGGTCTAAAATACTTGCCAGCGTGGGTCAAATTAGTGTGGCTTTTCCAATAGGCGAGTATGCCTTTGCTTATGCCAAAAACCTGAAGAAAATCAGTCTTCTAGCAGAACTCACCAACGTATACAAATGTGCTTTTGAGCATGCTGGACTTGAGCGATTTACTTCACTTGCCTCTAATCTTTCTATTAGAGAATCGGCATTCAGCGACTGTGTCGAGTTGCAAACTGTTGACTTCAAAGGGGCAATTGGTGGAATAGGAAATTATGCATTTAAAAACAACAAGAAACTTTCTGTCGTGCAGTTTACTGGTTCAGCCATGCCTGAGTTCGGCAAGTACGTATTTACACCTAAGGCAGTAAAACTTAAAGTCTATGTAGAAAAAAACTTGATTGACAAATTTAAAGATGCTTTTACCTCAAAAAATGTGGCGTTAGGTACATTGTACGAAATCCTTGACATCACAACCTCTGGAATTGCGAAGCAGTCTGTCTATGAGTCAAACATAGATAAAGTACACTTCGACGTATGTGGTAGAAAGATAAGCAAGCATGACAAAGGACTTCACATTATTCAGTATTCTGATGGACGTGTTGTCAAGCGCATGGTAAAATAAATTTAGGACCCGAATGCTGCCACACGGCTGATTAAAATAATTTTATTGGAAATAATTGGCATAAAAACCTAGAATTATTTAAATTTGCACTATATCCTAAAAGTATCAATAAAATGAAAATTGGAGATTTAGTACACATTTCGCCTGACCTCACTATGAAGGACAACTGGGTAGATGGAAAACTTATTGATATCAAAGATAATCCGTTCGTTGGTATCGTCGTATCTGCAAAGACGGATAACGGCGTGATATTCTTTGGACGTGAGGAACTCTTTAGCCCCGCATGATATGTTCGCATTAAGTTTCGATATGACCATAGCAGGCCTTAAAGAGCTGTACCGTGAGCCGTCCAACAACGCCTACTATGAGATAAGGCAAATATTCGAAGAAAATGGATTTGATAGGGTGTAGAGTGGCAATATAATCATTTAAGTGAGTACGCATTAATCAGCGTACTCATAACTTTATTATTATAAATACGATGAATAAACTGAAATTATTTATTGCTGCCATCTTGATGTGTTTGGCAACAACAGGCAGTACACAGACGAAAACGAGTACCCAGCAGAACTACTATCTTTATGCTTCTATTGAAGTGCGATGGGCAGATAAGGTTACAGGAGAGCAGTGCTTCGTTATTCTTATGTCACCAGGAGAAAACGGACAACAACGAGCAAGTATCATGAAAAATAAAGAAGGTAAAGCAGTTGTAGTTAGAAATATGATGGAAGGTCTCGCATATTTGGAAGTACAGGGATGGGAGATGCTTGAACCAAGAACCAATGTGGGTAAGTGGATTGTTAGACGAAAGGTTTCATTTGAGGAACTGAATAAATTAGTTAAGGAGAACACAACCTATGAGGAAGTTACGCCGAAAGTTCAACTATCCTTAAATGAACAAACATTAAAAATTGATTATAAATAATTAAATCCTTTGCAATCAGGTTTTCATATTTTCTTATAGTTTTAATTGATACCATAATTGAATATTTTACTTAGTTTTTACGGATTTCTATATTATAAAAAATAAAGTCAACAATAAAAAAAGTATTACTTCTTACGTATCTGATGCTAATGGCCATTGGTCTACATGCACAGAATGAAACCGTTACCAACCAGACCGTACTTGATTTGTTAAAAGAAGGATTTTCTTCTGAAGAGATTATCGGTGCTATTGACAACAGCTCAACTCGCACTATTACCTTCGATATCAATTTTTTGCGTCAGCTGAAAACTGCAGGTGCAGACGCTGCACTGACGACATATCTTCAAAAAATAGCCAAGAAAGATATGGGGTACGAGGGAGTGTATCTCTGGAATGTTGCAAATGGCAAGCCCGAAAAACTCTATCGTACAAATTTTGAAAAAGAAGCGAAAGGAGTTAATTTTGGTGCGATAGGAGCTGCAGCACTTGGCACCTATGTAGCTGGATCGGTTTTTGGAGGACACATTCCAAGCGGAGGAGAGGCTGCTGCTGTGGCTGCAGGGACAAGTGTTCTGATGACATCTGCCAAGGATATCAAGAAGTTGATGTTGCCTGGCACTAAAGCCAAGACAACGGCATCCACACAACCTGTATTTAGATTCTATTTTAATCATAATTCTGATGATAGTTTTAAGCAGAATGGCGGCAATTTTTATGAGCTTGTAATGAACGATATTATGAGTCCCAACGAGTTCCAATGTGTAAAGATGACGGTAAAAGCCAAAAAGAAAGGTGGCAGAAGGATATTTCCTGATAATATGAGCTACACAGTGATGGGCTTTGAGGGAAGTAATGCAAGTTCCAGAGTAATGGTAGATTTCACAATTAAGACAATTAACAACACAACCTTTGAAGTGTCTTTTCCTCAACCATTGGAACCGGGAGAATACGTTTTCTTCTATAAGAACGGTCTCAACAATCAGTATTTTAAGACAGCTCCATTTGGCTTCGATTTTTCCGTTGAATGATTTGTGATTAACTTATTGCAAGTTATGTTTTATATGGGAGCGGTCTTTAAGCTGCTCTTTTTTTGTATGACGGGCATGTCATACACGAAAGTAGGTTAGAAGACTTTCCTTTCCCAACCTACCCGATTAAATTTCCTAAAATTGTAGATTTAGATTTGATAGTTGAATCTTTCGTAAAAAATGAGTTTTTCTATATATCACGGAAAACGAATAAGTTAGATGTGATAAGGATATTACTGATGTCAGAAACTACCATCATCTTGATTTCTTCTCCAAAAATTTGTTCATATCATATATAATCGTTACTTTTGCACAAAATCATTAATGCGTGATTATGTGCAAAAATGCAGACTTCAAGACGCTTGTAATAGAGTATCTGGCACAGATGGGGGTGCCAAAAAGTTCGGCAGTTCCTCTACCGAAAGCTTTGTGCACTAAAGTGCCTGTGGCTTTCAGTCGCACTTATCATCTATACCAAGCTGAGATGCTGGGTGTGAAGGTTGTTTGGGCTTTAGACTCGACAAATGAGTTTACTCCAGCACAAACCGAGAAAGCCATGAATACCATTTCCGAAAGGCTTTCGCTCCCTGTGATTCTTGTTTGTCCTGACATTGCCTCCTATAACATATCCAGACTTGTTGAAAGAAAAGTTGACTTCATCATCCCCGGTAAGCAGATGTTCATTCCTTCCATGATGATTGACCTGAAATCAGTAAAAACCAAGAATGCAGACATCATGGAGAAAATTCATCCCTTGTCTCAGGTCGTGCTGCTTTGGCAATTGGAAAAAGGCGGCTTGCAAGGTTTGACTACAAGCGAGATTGCGGAGATGCTTGGCTCCTCCTATGCCACGGCAAACAGAGCAATAAGGTGGCTGAGAGAAAAAGGGCTGATTACTCTTTTGGGCGACAAGGAAAAGAACATCTCCTTTTACGCCCATGGAAAAAAAATGTGGAACAAGATTCTGCCTTATCTGGAGAGTCCCGTTGAAAAAATCGTCTATACGGATGAGGAGATCATAAACAGTATGGAGAGCGGTGTCAACGCCCTATCGGCATATTCCATGATCAATAGAGAGCAGCAGAAGAGTTTTGCCATCAACAAGGATGTGCTGAAGAAAATAAGTACCAACAAACTGTTTGGTAATACCAAGTTGGAAGTCTGGCGATATGCCCCGGGTCTTTTGGCAGGCGGTAATGTTGTTGACCCGTTGTCGCTCTTTCTCTCCCTAAAGGATGATGAAGATGAGAGGATCCAAATGGAACTGGACACTTTAATTGAGAATATCAGATGGTCAAAGGAATAGACACATTCAGGGAATACTTCAAGGACTTTGAAGCTAATTATGTCATCATTGGCGGCACTGCCTGCGAGATTCATGAAGAAAATTACGCCCAGTTTCCAAGGGCGACAAAGGACATTGACATTATATTGATTGTAGAGGCCATGTCGCACGAGTTTGTAAAGCAATTTTGGTTTTTTATCAGACAGGGAGCTTACCGGCAGCGTGAAAAAGGTACTGGCGGCATAGGTCGTTTGCAGCATGAATATTACCGTTTCATAAAGCCGCAGGTCGCAAGCTATCCGATGCAGATAGAGTTGTTCTCACGCAATCTCGGATTGCTTAATTTCCCACAGGACGCTGTTATCACTCCGATTCCGACCGACGAGGATTTGTCAAGTCTGTCCGCAATCCTCATGGATGACGACTACTATCACTTCACCATTCAGCACAGCACTTTGGAAGATGGCGTTCACATTGCCAACATAGAGAGTTTGATTTGCCTGAAAAGCAAGGCTTTTATTGACTTGACAAAGAAAGTGCAGGCTGGAGAACACGTTGACAAGCGCAACATACTCAAACACAAAAAGGATGTTTTTCGCTTGGCTGCCATGCTTGCGCCCGATAGCAGTTATCATGTTCCACACCGGTTGCAGGAAGACGTTGGGAGGTTTTGCCAACTGGCAGAGCTGGAATTGCCCAATGACGATTTCTTCAAAGCAGCTGGGTTGCCTGGCTTGAACGCTGAAGAGCTGTTGCAAATCATCAAAACATCATTTACTGACCATGACAAAGATTCAATATGCTTCTGACCTTCACTTGGAATTTGCGGAGAACTCACATTATCTGAAACAGAATCCCATCAAGCGCATGGGCGACATCCTCGTACTGGCTGGAGATATTGGCTATCTGGGTAGTGACGCTTTTATAGCCCACCCCTTTTGGGACTGGGCGGCTGACAATTATGAACAGGTCATCGTATGCCTGGGCAACCATGAGTTCTACAGATACAAAGACCTTGCCTCGCTTGCGGACGGCACTGATGTAGCCATTCGCCCCAATGTGCATTATTTTTACAACAAGGTGGTTCCTGTTGGTGACATCAATGTGATTGTCTCAACCCTTTGGTCGCACATCGATCAACAGAATGCCTTCATGACCGAGCGGTGCGTGTCCGACTTCCACCGTATCATCTACAAAGATGAGATGTTGGATTGGCAACATTTCAACCAAGAACACGATCGCTGCCTACAATTCATTAAGTATGCTGTTGCAGCGAGCCAGGCGAAAAAGAAGATTGTTGTCACGCATCATGTGCCCTCAGTTCAGTTGATGTCGCCCGAGTTTGACGGCAGTCCCATTAACGGTGCCTTTACGACTGAAATTGCTGGATATATAGAGCGAAGCGACATCAACTATTGGATTTACGGTCACAGTCACCGCAATATCAACAGGCTTATTGGCAATACGCAGTGTGTGTGCAACCAACTCGGCTATGTTTCCTACAACGAACACTTTGACTTCAAAGATGATGCTGTAATAGAGCTATAGATCTTTCTATCGAACCCATTTCTCTTTTTCTTTACTCGCTTCTTGGGTCAAAGCTAACAGTATCAAATAAAATTCCGTAATGATGAGCCCATACAGAAAAATTATGGGATTTTCGAACTTTCCAATTTTTGCTCAACATCCGTCCCTGGTGGGCAGATAATGTCAATGTCGATGGATAGTCGGTGAGCAGACTCACCCAAATTCATCATCTGCAACAGCGACATTGCCCTGATGACTTTCTCTATCAGGTTCTAGTTTTTATATTTGTTACGAACAGATATGGTCTTTATCCATTCTGTAGTCATACATTCTTTCTTGATCATACAAATTCCTTGATATATTTTTCTATTTGCAGTTTAATATTGCGCCGTGAGGCATACCGCAACAGCATACCTACATTTACATTATAGTTAGCAAAAGTATTCTGCATCATGTAAAGAGCTTCCTGCCCCTGCATGTAAAAGAAATCCTTGTCGCATTGGATATCAACTAAAAGCTTCTCGATTGTTGGTACATTGATGCCGCTTATTTCCTGTATGGGAGACTCTGAAACAAGAGGCTTTACGATATAGGATCTTTTGTCCAACCGAATATAATCGGACATCATGTCTTCCTTCGGAGAAAGGAAACTGCGTTCGTGCATATCCTGTACAAAGTGGAAAATGGTTTCAGTGGTATCACGTTCCGTTTCTATATAGATATTGTTGTTATACGACAGGTGATACTGCAAGTCAGACAGTATTTCGCCGTTATAGACACAAAAGTCCAATAAGGGATATTCCGTTTTTAATTTCTTGTACAACCGAATGGAAAGAGTATTGGGAACCGGGCGAAAAATATCTTTGGGAGTAGTCGTATATACTCCCTTGCTTATTCTGAATATTTTGTTTTCATCCATCAACTTGCGTAAATGCCAAGACAGCATTTTCTTGGAAAGTTCAAACTTTCCAGAAAGATACTCAAACAAGTCATTCGTCCTGAACTCCTTATTGGTGTTTGCAAAATCTACGCGAGTTCGGGATAAGAAAAGCTTTAGAGAAGTTCCAATTGCCTTGATTTCTCTACGTGTACCGGCAGTGCTTC
>NZ_JBWPWW010000036.1:0-6196 GCF_056590795.1 Prevotella sp. C0026C3
AGTGGGTCAATAATAAATCGTTTTACTGGGTCTAAAATACTTTGCCAGCGTGGGTCAAATTAGTGTGGCTTTTCCAATCATACAAGCAAGATAGAATGAGGGCATATATTTATAAGTGTAATCATGCAGACGCTTAAGAGCATCCGCTGGGAGCGGGTCGCGGAACTTGTCGGTCTCCTTCATCATGTGAATATCCTCGATAGGGTTTGCTTCGATATATTGACGTTCTTTCAACCATGTACCAAGAGTTGACAGCCAAGTCCTATAATTATTCCGGGTTTTAGAATTGACGTCTTTGTCAAAAATAAGATAATCAAGAAAATCGACCGCAAACGTACGGTCAAATTGGTAGACATATTTGATATTCACATTAGTCTCAAGTAGATACAGCTGTAGTTGTTTGAGTCGACTTTTGTAATCGATAGCCGTTTTGTGCTTCAAGATGCCTTTCTGTTCTGCAACTGTGATATAGTCTGCATAACGCTGTACGACAATAGAGAACTCCGTATAATGTCGTGTCTTCTTCGCATGAGTGAAAGGATTCCAGCCGGCTATCAGCTTTTGATAGATATTGTGAATAAGAATGGAAGCCATAGTCTCACGTTCTTTCGTAGTCTTATAACGATCGAGCATATACTTCTTGCGTTTAAGCCCACCCGATATCGGGTCATATGCAAAGAAATCGACATACCATTGCTTCCCTCGATGAAGACGAGGAAGTGTGAACTCTATTATATCCTTATGCGATGTGAGTTTTTTGTCTGATAAAGACATTTTTTTACATTGTTCGCTTCGCAACCAATGCTAGTTTGTAACTCTGTTCCAAAAAGTGTCCGAGTCATTAATACTCGAAACGCTCGAAAGCCACTATATATAGGACTTTCGAGCGTATTTAGTTGCGGAGGCAAGACTCGAACATGCGACCTCCAGGTTATGAGCCTGGCGAGCTACCAACTGCTCCACTCCGCGATATTAATAATCAATCCCTTTCCGGATTGCGAGTGCAAAGGTATGACTTTTATTTGAAACAACCAAATATTAACTGAGTTTTTTTTCGTTAAAAGGGGTAAAACAAGGCTTAAGATTTGGCTGTATGCGAGATTTCTATTACATTTGCACATTACAAAGCGATGTGCAAACAATAGAAACACAGGAGGAATTAATAGATGTCTATATCAAAAACCAGACAGAAACTCGTAGATGTTGCCAGACAACTATTTGCCAAAAATGGTATTGCAAACACGACTATGAACGACATAGCCATTGCTTCGGGCAAAGGACGTAGGACACTTTACACGTATTTTAGTAGGAAAGAAGATGTTTACTCGGCTGTCATAGAGTCGGAATTGGAACGACTATCGGACAAACTGGATGAGGTGGCTGAACTCAAGATTCGTCCTCAAGACAAAATCATAGAGTTGATATACACGCATCTGAGCATGATTCGTGAGACTGTCGTAAGGAATGGTAACCTGCGTGCGGAGTTCTTTCGTAATATTTGGATGGTAGAGAAAGTGAGAAAAAACTTTGATGAAGACGAAATAGAACTATTCCGTAAGGTTTATCAAGAAGGTAAAAACGACGGAGAATTCGACATTGAAGACGTAGAATTGGTGGCCGACATCACTCACTATTGTATCAAAGGGCTGGAAGTTCCTTTCATTTATGGTCGCCTAGGGCATGGATTGACTGAAGAAAGCAGCAAACCGCTCGTAGCTAAAGTTGTCTACGGAGCGCTGGGGAAACTCAAACAGAAATAGGAAACAAGTATTTATTATAACACAATAAAAAATTAAAGCAATGGGATTATTAACAGGTAAGACAGCCCTGATTACAGGTGCTGCACGTGGAATTGGCAAGGCTATTGCCTTGAAGTTTGCCGAAGAGGGTGCTAATATCGCCTTCACCGACCTCGTTATCGACGAAGAGCACGGCGGATTGGCAACAGAGCGTGAGATTGCAGCTAAAGGCGTAAAAGCTAAAGGATATGCAAGCAATGCAGCAAACTTTGCCGAGAGCGAAGAGGTTGTAAACAAAGTGAAAGAAGAGTTCGGCTCTATTGATATTTTAATTAACAATGCCGGAATCACCAAAGACGGTTTGATGTTGCGCATGACAGAGCAGCAGTGGGACGCAGTCATCGCTGTAAACTTGAAGAGTGCATTCAACTTCATCCACGCTTGCGTACCTGTAATGATGCGTCAGCGCCAAGGTTCTATCATCAACATGGCTTCTGTAGTCGGTGTTCACGGCAACGCAGGCCAGAGCAACTATGCAGCTTCTAAGGCCGGTCTTATCGCATTGGCTAAGAGTGTAGCCCAAGAGATGGGTCCCAAGGGTATCCGCGCCAACGCTATCGCTCCCGGATTTATCGACACAGCCATGACTCAAGCTCTACCAGAGAATGTTCGTAAAGAATGGACCAACAAGATTCCATTGCGCCGTGGCGGTACTGTAGAGGATATTGCAAACACTGCTGTTTACTTGGCTTCAGACCTATCTAGCTATGTAACCGGTCAGGTGATTCAGATAGACGGTGGTATGAACATGTAATCAAGTACAATACCGAATAATCAAAAAGCCCAATGCACATCTCGGTAGATGCACATTGGGCTTTTTCTTATGCCTGTATTTCGACTATTCCTCTATTATTCGACCATCTAAAAAGTTCCCACTCTCTTCACTGCAATAAGTAAGTAATGATGCTGTTCGGCCTCTTCAGTAATACTGAAACGTTTTGGCAATATTGCTGCCTCGCCCCTGCAATAAACTGATAACAAACTACTCACTATATTGTAAACAGCAATTTGAGATACGCCAAAGTACTTCTTAAGAGTTTACTCCAATCCTCTAACGTAACGTTGTAGTTCAAATACCCAAATCTTATACCCCACGGGAGACAGGTGTAACCCATCTACTGAAAGAGAGGCACGCAACTCATTCGTGCCATGACGGACGAACTGCTTAAAAAGGTTGATATATGTAATATGATGTTTTTGGCAATATTGCTTCAACATCTTGTTGATAACAGGAATATCATTAGTCTTCCCATCCAGCGTTTTCCAACGGCCAAAGGATTCGTTGATAGGCAACAGGCTCTGGACAAACAATTGGGTTTGAGGAGAGTCGCGACGAATCTGCTCTATCACGAGACAGATATTATCAAACACCTGTCGGGGAGTCAAGTCATGGCTCAAATCGTTGACACCCACCATCAAGAAAATAGCTTTAGGCTTTCCGGGCAAGATCTGTATAAGTCGATGCTTGATACCTATGGCATCATCGCCCGATATACCACGATTCTTGATACGTTTCCCATCTAAACGAGCATTCCAATCACCCCCATTCTCAGTAAGACTATTACCCAACATCACAATTGAAGAACTATCAATAGGAGTCATACTATCAAACTCCTTAATCCTTTCTGTATAATGTGGGAACGGACTATATTTCACAGATTGAGCTTCCATAGACTGCGAACAGATAGCCATCATGGCAAACAGAAGATATTTAATTCTAGACATTTAAAACTGTTCTAATATTTGTATACGCTTTTCGGTATCGGGATGAGTGCTGAAAAGCGAATTCATGAAACTCATTAAGCCTTGCTCCATCTCATCGGGCTGAATGATAAAGAGTTGTGCCACATCGGCACGCTTGACATCATCAAGCCCGGGATTACCCGAAATCTTCCTTAAAGCAGAAGCCAAAGCGAGCGGATTACCACATAGCTCTGCCCCACCTGCATCTGCCATATACTCGCGTTTGCGCGATATGGCAAAGCGAGTAACCAACGTGAAGAAGTAGGCTATGGCACAACACACGACACCTATCAACATGATGACGATAACGGAAAGGCCATTTTTCTCGCCATTACGACCACTCCGCCCCCCCCCATACCACATCATATTATACATCATTCGCACCACAAGCGACATGACAGTGGAGATGATGCCCACGAAGATTATACTGGTAATAAGCAACTTGGTATCATGATTGCGAATATGAGTAAGCTCATGCCCAAGCACCCCGGCCAATTCTTCGTCGGTAAGGAGATTGAGTAGTCCGGTGGTAACGGTGACCGTGTACGACTTTTTGTCTATACCGCTAGCAAAAGCATTCAATTGGTCATCGTCAACAACATTGATTTGAGGCATGTCCATATTGCAAGTCATACACAAATTCTCCACGATATTATATACACGAGGATTATCACGACGGCTCAACGGACGAGCACCGGTAGCCGCCTGTATCATGCGTACATTGCTATAATAGGCTATGACAAACCACACCAATACTCCTAGAATTACCCAAGGAATAGTCGTTATGAAGTAATAATTGACCGTATCGGCATCTAGTTGGTGCACGACACTCCCATATTCATCATAATAGCCACCACCGAAATAATTTAAGAGGGCAAGGAATACCCAAACCATTCCCAAGATAATTACGGGAAACATGAGCAGCAACAACACACTCAACATGTTGTTACGGCTGATTTGGGTCTGCATTCCTACATACTTCATCGGCCTAGAACTTTACTTCGGGAGCCTTGTCAAGCATAGATCTTTCCTCTTGTGGAACCTCAAACATAGGCTCCTTTTGGAAGCCGAACATCTTGGCAAAAATATTTGAAGGGAATGTTTGGACAGCATTGTTCAATTCGCGTGTTGCAGAATTGAAGAAACGACGCACTGCTGCCAACTTGTTCTCGATATCAGAGAGCTCGTTTTGAAGCTGGAGGAAGTTCTCGTTTGCTTTCAGTTCTGGATAAGCTTCAAGCGAAACTTTGAGTCCGGCTAAGGCTCCTGTCAACGCATTTTCGGCTTGTACCTTATCATTGACAGATGTGGCTCCCATCGCAGCTGCACGGGCTTCCGTAACACGTTGGAACACTTCTTTCTCATGCTCTGCATATCCTTTCACCGTAGCAACCAACTGAGGAACCAAATCATGACGTTGCTTCAACTGCACATCAATGTTAGCAAACGCATTTTCACGATTATTGCGAAGCTTCACTAAGTTATTATAAAGGCTTACACCCCACACTAAAAGTAGTACAACGACTACCACAACAATAATTAATGACATATTCTTATGATTTATAATTTTATCTATTAGATTACAAATATAATGCAAAAGTTGAGGATACGACAGGTTTTTAAGATTTATTAGATTGTTAACGGTATAAAAGGAAAAATCCAGTCAGTAGAATAAATCTATTGACTGGATTTATAGAAATAATGATTTATTTCATGACACTCATAACCTTCTCTAAATATCGCTGCGTTCGCTTGACATTAAAGTGAAGACCACCGTTCCACGAGCGTATAGCTCTCTCGATGTCGTTCAATGGGTTATGTGCAGACTGGAAGAGTAAAAACATCTCCTTGGACTTCGAAACACTGAATCGATCAGACAACTTAAATCTCTTCTTGCTTTTCTTTCTTTTAAGAATCTGATTACATTCAGCTACCAATATCGGTGTAATTTGCATTGCACCAATGGAATTACCACTCTTGGCTTTCGAATCTCCTCTGCTCTCTACTTGAATAATGGCATCCATCACTGGATTCCAATCTACTTGTTTACTGTTAGGTACAACTTTTAAACCATCTGCCGCAAGGGCTGTCATCCGAGATGACGCAAAGATAAGTAAAATTAAAAATACAACTTTGTTTATTCTCTCCATTTTGTTTTGATTATGGAACCTGTGCAAGAGAAAAGCAAAAATGCACGCGAATATGGCTATTGAGAAAAAGCGTTACCAATATCCTCGATTCCGTTAGATACCTTAGCGAATAACACTTCTAATACAACAAAAAGATGTTATCCTTATTCTTATCGGTGCAAAGGTACACAAAACATCTGAGAAAGAAGAAAGAATCATGCATAAAGTGCTGATTATAAAGGCTTTTTATACATTTTCAATAATATTAATGCCATCTTATTTCACGCTTCAAAAGCCCTTTTTAGCAATAATATTAGAACAAAATATTCCAATAATACTCCATATAAAAGCTCAAAAAAGTTACATCTGTAGAGTCAAGTGGTATCAACCAGCAAGTACAAAAGTACATCAGCCGTCTGAGTGTACATAGTTCTCACTTAGAGACCGTTATCTTATATACACAAAAAAGCCCCGACTACATTCAGTAATCGAGGCTCTCGTTAAAAGAAGGCGGCCACCTACTCT
>NZ_JBWPWW010000037.1:0-5288 GCF_056590795.1 Prevotella sp. C0026C3
AGCGAAATAAAATGACCCACCCGACCAGGACATTTAGTGGGTCAATAAGAAATCGTTTTACTGGGTCTAAAATACTTGCCAGCGTGGGGCAAATTAGTGTGGATTTTCCAATTGCATCGCCGGCATCTTTTTCACCCCTCCAACAGTGTTTCAGCCATTTCTTCTGGGCTGACATAGGGCATGCCGAAGGCGAGTTCGTCGCCGGTAAAAGTATCAAGAATGTCGCGAGCTTCCTTCTCCGACACCTTTGGCTCGCCGTTTTTACCCGGCGTAGCAAGCATAGCCGCCAACACAGCAGCGCGATAATCATCGATTTGTTCTTGTTCCATTGCTGAATATCTTACGTATTAATATTGCGAATTTACACATTTAATTCGGATAAGCCATGAGCTGCTATTGGTTTTTGGAAATTCCCCTCACACCTTTAGGGATTACCTATAGCGTGTTTAGGAGAATTCTCCCAACGTTCTATCAAGTTTAGGCTATATTTGCAACAAGTAAAACATAAAACAACAAAGTTATGAAAAGAATGATGATGATAATTGCCATGATGGCGACGATAGTCGCATCGGCAAGTGCTATGAGCTATTCCGAAGCCCGCCGACAGGCTCTTTTCTTGACAGACAAAATGGCATATGAGTTAGATTTATCAGACGACCAGTATGAAGCAGCCTACGAAATAAACCTCGATTATCTGCTTTCTTCCGGCTCCAATCTGTATGGTTCATATTGGCGTCGTCGCAATGCCGACCTGCAATACGTGCTCTCGCGGACACAGTATTCTATCTATTCGGCTGCCGATTATTTCTTGCGCCCACTGTATTTCGCCAACAACATATTGAATTTTCGCATCTATCAACGATATCCTGACTACCATAAGTTTTACCGCGGACGGCCTTATGGCTACACCACTTACAGGGGCGGACACAACCGCATCAGCCGTTACTATGTTGACTATGGATGGTCACACAAGGATATGAAACGTATAGAAAAGATTCACAGATACCAAAATAGGTGCTATCGAGAAAGGGAAAAACGTGAAATGCGACGCTATCGAAAGTTCGAGCACCGTGATAGAAGACATGGACACCATGGACATTTTGCACCAAGAGGTCATAAAGAGCATCATGGCTGGAGATAATATCAATTAAAACAATATCATCAAAGCAAGGCCGCCCACCCATATTATCAATGGACTAGGGCGGTCAAACTCTCTAATAAATGGTAATTTATAACAGATTCACAACAGAATCATCATTTAATAAATACGCTATACTACTTTAAGATCTTCTACCATTATTGGTTAACCACCCGGACTTCCTTACCCACAGTTAACTTATTCTGTTGCGTAGGATCAGCTAAATGTACTTCCGGCTGATTACTACCGAGAGTTTTAACCATCACAACACAAGGAACATCTGCCTCAATAAGTTTTGTTCCACATTTAACAGAGCCTGACTTCCAAAAGATGACCTGCAACATATCTATTTTTTTGTTGTACACAGCTTGTAGCGTAGCCTCATTACTTATAATACGAACATTATTGGTATCATAAACTGCCAATGAAGCAGGGGAAGCTATACCGGGTAGAATATAATAAGCATACTTTACTCCATTTGGATTCAGTCCATGTCTTAGTGAAAGGTTAAAAACAGGTAGGCTAACAGTCTCTCCAGACTGATTAAAATTAATCTTTGACCATTTTCCTTGCTGTAAGCCATTTTTAAGAAGCACGTGCTGAGCTTCAGGGATATAGTATCCCACCCGATTGTGCCAAACCCATCCAGCAAACTGTTCATCCAACTTACTCTGCGGAATCATCTTGCCCATTTTACCTTGCATAGTGGCATAAACATCACCTACTAGGTGACACTGATTGACCGCGGTATTGATTTCTTTACCTGATTGACTAACAATTCCAGCTCCAAGACATACGATTTCATTATCGAACATAAACCATCCCTTGTTCGCCTTCAATTGATAATCGTTCATACCATAAGCCATCACACCATAGAGTCCGTCGGACACACCACCAACAAACTCTGCAGTTCCGGGTACTCCCCATTCGTTATGATTACGTACTTCTCCAGCAGGAGTCGTAGTGCCGGGAATCTTATCCCATTCCCAAACCGGAAATATATCAAGATACTCGTCACCATTAACGCGAATGCTCGTGGCACCATCGCTGAAATAAGTTCCAAAAAGATTCTCACCATTACCACTCTCCGACCGGCAGGTTCGCTTAGAGACGGCTCTAACAGAGAAATCATAGCGTGGTCGATTGTGTAACATGTAATCTGACAGGTAAAACATTTGATTGATAGGGGCACGACCAATTGTACCATTGGATTGAGCAAAGCGTTGTGCCGCATCCTCATAGTATTGGGTATGCGCAGGATCAAGTGCCTTCATCTTCTTGAAAAGGAAAGCATAGTCGCCTAAATCAAGCATTTTGGCACGACTAACACTTCTTCCGCAGACACTGAAATCCATGTACCGTGAGCGGAATACATTCAGATAAGTGTTGCGTACAAAATCAGAAAACAACTTGATTTGACTATCTGACAGAGCGAAACGAGTCCCGGTAAAAAGCCCTGCCGTCTTTGCAATACTTTCTACAAAAACAGAACCATATCCACCTATATATAATTGAGTATTGTGTTGCTGATAAGACATATCCGGACGAATACCTTCCCCTGAAGTAATACACACTGGCTCAAAGAATTCTTTCACGTTGGTCGATACAATACTGTCGTTTTTCAATACACAGCCACGAATAAGATGGTGAATGGCAATATCCATCTTATTGGCTCCAGTCCACTTCCGAGGATCACTCTGCTCCATCATTGCCATAAGTCCATGAGCCACAGAAGGAGCCAGTTTTGACTCACCAGCTTCCATCAAAGCCAAAATATCAGCCATCACCTTAGGAGCAGAAATTTGATTGTACCACCAGTTATAAGAGGTGGGCTTATAGTCGTTCCAAGCCCGAATGGCTTTATCGATAGCTCGAAACAGTACCTGATTGCCGTAAAGTGATGATTCAGGACAAGTATAGGCATTTGCCATACGCTTGACTCTATTGAGGTGGTCTGCCGGTTCCCAGTTGGTACGAAAAAAACACTTATAGTCTATCTGAGGCCAAATACCATCGGCTGTCATTAGTTTCATCAGGCTCGTGGCATTCTTGTCGATTGTCTCTATAGGAGCAGAATCATAGATATTCTGTCGCACTCGTTGCAATATCAAATCATAATCGTCTTTGGGGACGAAAAGCTGAGGAGTCTTTCGCTCGCCCTTCGCAGGATCGAAAAAATTCACATAAGGATGCTTACTCAACGTTACACTCCCCGTGATAGTAAGTGTTACAGGTTTCGGGAGGTTGGTAAAAATCTCTGTAACTTGACTGATTTTTTCCATTTTCCTCTCTTCCGGATGATAAGCAATGCGTATCACCCCTTTGTCACCGGGCGCATACGGCTTCTCGCTCCATTTAGCAGACGTACATCCGCAGCCTGTAATTACCTGTTTGATAACTAAGGGTTTGCTCCCCGTATTAGTAAATCGGAAGTCATGGTATACTTCACCATCAGCTTCGATAATCGTCCCAAAGTCGTGGGTAATCTCAGTGAAGGTAATCTCTTGAGCCGAAATGGTGGTACAAACCAACAATGAGCAAAGGGAAAAAAGAAAGAATCGTTTCGTCATGTCAGAAGAGTTATAGGTACATTTTAGATATAAAGTAAAATTCCCGCTTTGGCTACACTGGTTTAAACAAGGTATAACCAAAACGGGTTCAATGATAAGATACTATACTAATTTATATTCTCAATAAAAGTTACATCTTTGATAAAGAATTTAGTATCACCGATAGACTTCGGGGTAAAATACACAAGCACCTTCTTTAAATCTTCGGCAGTTGTTGGACGCTCTGCTGTATCTTTTATCTTTGCCAAATCGAAAGTGAATGTTTTCTCAACCCAATCGGTCGTAACACCAATATATTTGGTTGTATTAGTTGTTTCACTTTCATAAAAATACAAATTCGCATTTACACAAGGCATTACTGCTAGCTGAAGATCGCCCGCAACACTGGCCTTCACCTTAAACTTCAAGGTATATTTTCCTGCTTTGGCCGCATTCTCCTGAGTACAATAATAGAGTGTACCATTATACCATGAGCCATCTGTACGAACCAACGACATGGCTGATTCTGTACCGTCGAAAGCAATCACCGCATTATCTTTAAAATTCGCCTGTGCAATAACCGTATTCCACCCTTCTACACAATTCTGCTTCCCTGTTTGAGCAGTTAGAGTTGTAGAGGCAGAGAATGTTCCTTGTGCAGCTGAAATCAATTCTATGGGTATTACAGGATCTTTCTCTAACTTACCAGTTTGATCGACATCAGTATTCCATCCACTTGTAGTTACATCAGTAGAGACTGCTACAACCTGCTTCTCGGCATCAACAGACAGGGTAAACTTAGTACTACCACCTTGCGTCAGAGTCTTGTCTTCTGTTGGTTTATAGGTATAAGTAGTTGTTCCCACTGTGATTTTAAACATTTCAGCCCCCGAAGTAAATGTCTGTGCAGGAACAACAGCCCAATATTCTTGTGTTGATTCAGAAATTTTCCACATTCCGATAGGAAGAGCCTCACCGCTTGTTGCAAACTTATCGGTAGCATGCGTCCATGTCGTTGTAGGCTGCGCCTTAACAATAACACCGGTAGCAGCTGTAAAAGCATCACCCGACAAAACCACCTTCACCAAAGCAAGTCCATGATTAAAGGTAAACTTTACAGCTGTACCCGTAACAGTAGATTTTGAATACAAGAAATCATTTGCCACGAAATCTGTTTGAGAAGTTTGATTAGCAACAGTAAATGCCACAGTGCCATCAGCATTAGATTCTGCATAAGGATAGTAAGCATAGAAATTACCAGCAGCCGTTGCATCGGTCCATGTAATCTCACTTCCGGGAGTTGCTGCAGTGAGAGTTCCGCCACCTGTGGCATTTACGTTATACTTAACGTTAGTAGCAACCGCACCACCAGTAGCATAGATACCAAGAAAATCACCATCCTTAAATTGGGTGGAACCGTCTGATGTACTAACTACAGTACGTGTAATCGGACTGCTGTTTACAAAGCTCACCATTACGACCTGTCGTAAGGTTTTCATCGCTATTACTACAAGCAGAGAATACTGTGCAAGTTCCAAAACGAAGTGCAATAAAAGAGTAGGCCTCGCCGAGAGATGCAGACGTTCTCGAAGCGTAGCGAG
>NZ_JBWPWW010000038.1:0-3341 GCF_056590795.1 Prevotella sp. C0026C3
ATCGACCTTTGTTCATAAGTATCTGCTTTCAAATTGTAATTTGTGGCAAAGATACTCTTTTCAAAAGTAGGGAGTCTATTTATCTCATATAAGCTTGTATTTATAGGAGTTTCAAGAGATTGTTAAAAGATTTTCGTGGACAGTAGTGAATGTCACTGTAGAAATCATTGCAAACGACGACTCGTATGTATGGGGTATCATGTACAGACTGGACAAAGACTATCTCCATACCGGCTACTTCTGTGTACCCATTAATAACTCTACCGGAGATAATTGGGGTGACACCGGTGGTGAAGAAGACACCGGAGACGATAACGGTGAAGGTAGCGAAGAGGAAGAAGATGAAGGATAACGCTTCTTTTTGATGTACACGGAAGAGTTGGATCAAACAATTGATTCAACTCTTTTTTTGTGTATACTCACCACTTATCACGCCTAATTTAATAACTTCTGAACTCAAACACTTACAGACTTACCCCCCCCAACTAGTTAAATTACTAGCTTAAAACGATTCCCTCCCCCTTTGGGGAGAGTTAGGGTGGGGCTCCTGCATAGGCTCCTCAGCATCGCTGCCCCGCCCTTTCAGCATTGCTGTTCAGCCTTTGCAGGAAGACTGCCAAGCCCCTGCAGCATAGTAATAGACAAGCTAATGAGCAGACAAGTAGACGAGTTGGAAGTGATAAGTGGCGGTTTTCGCATCTTTATCCTATTCATACGTCCCCGTGACACAGCTTCTGTTTACAACTATTAACTGTTCGCTCTTTTGTGATTACGCGGAAAACGTCTATCTTTGTAATCCATACTACTGCCACATCTAAGAACCGGAGGAAAACACTATGAAGAGAATTACAGTAGAAAATTTCGATGAACTCTATGTCGACAAGGTAGAATTGTCGATGATAGATAAGTTTGTATGCGACGAAATGAGTCGTCAAGTGCATCGGTATATCAAAGGAATGTCGGGTTCCAAAGCCATTATGCTGAAATTTGAGGAACAGTTGGCCAAACTCTCTGTACCCGAGAAAGAAGAGGCCATCGCCCGTTATATCGACTTAAACCGCAAGGTCTTGGACGGATTGGATTGGAAGATAGTGCTCGCCCGCGCTGCTGCCAACTATTGCGATACCTTCTCTTACCTGATACAACTCATCAACGACAAACGTAAGGTAGTGGCTTACATGCAGCGTATCAAGGGCAAATACATGCGTTTCCATACGGTGTACGAGGAGAACGACAAGTTCGGTATCAAGGATTATAAGGGTCGTGTGCTCGTACATGCCCTCTACGACTTCCTCCGCACGCCTTATGTGTATGTCGACGACCTATATATGATGCCTGTCATGGCACAGAAAAATGGCAAGATGGGGCTTATTCTGCCCGATGGGAAAGACACCATCATAGCCGATTTCATCTACGACGACATTTATTTGCGCACCGAACCACCTTACTTTGAAGCCCAAAAAGATGGCAAGAAAATCCTCATCGACCGCTACGGTAGCATCAGATGAAAACGTCGGCATGGCACTATAAATACGATTTATAATCAAATAAAAATAGCAAAATATTTGGCGGTTCAAAGCAAAAGCTGTACCTTTGCACCACTTTTATAAGCAATCGAATTATCTACTCGATTCTAGGAGAGATGGTAGAGTGGTCGATTACAACGGTCTTGAAAACCGTCGCACTGAGAGGTGCCGGGGGTTCGAATCCCTCTCTCTCCGCTTTAGGTACTCTGAAATGAACATCAGAGGGAAACCTAAGAAAATCGTAAGTATCATAGCTACAAGTAGTTATGATACTTTTCTTTTATACCCATCCCAAATTTCAGAGTATGCACGGAGGGGGCAGAAACTCCCAAAATACTCTAAAAAGGCTACAATCAGGCTACACATTTTCAAGGCAAAATAAAAATGTAGCCAAGAGTACATACAGAGTACATAAGGAGTATGCGTAAATTACTGCTATTCAAACAAATATGTTGAACTTTGCAGCGTGATTACAGAGGTGTTTTTGTTACCATACACCACTTCGGGCAACAATGTGTCCGACAAGCTACGGCTACAGATGGCAGGTGTTAGGACAAGACCTCTATTCAGGCTACAACTAAAAGCAGTAAAATGTATGAAAGCTATTTTCAGAGCAGTCTTCTATCTCAGAAGCAATTATGTGAACAAGGAGGGCAAGACCCCTGTCATGCTGAGAATCTATCTCAACAACGAACGCCTTTCCATCGGCTCGACGGGCATTGCTGTCCAACAGTCTCAATGGGACAGGGAGAAGGAACGATTGAAGGGAAGGACAACTGAAGCACTTTCCACCAACCTCGAACTTGACAACATTCAGAGCGGACTCCAGACCATCTTCAAGAAAGTCGAGATGACGGACGAGGTGTCCTTGGAGCGTATCAAGTCGGAGTATCTTGGTAAGAAGGAGGATGTGGACACCCTAATGAGCCTCTTCAACAAGCACAATAGTGACGTTGCACGGCAGGTAGGCGTGTCGGTCGAAGCTGCAACCTTACAGAAATACAACGTCTGCAAGAAACACTTCTCAAATTTCCTTCGTGATAAATACGGTCGGTCTGACATCCGCCTGTCCGAACTCGGCTATATCGTGATACACGACTTCGACATTTATCTTCGAACGGTTGTCGGGCAGAATCCCAACACAGCCACGAGGATGATGAAAACCTTCAAGACGATTACCATTCTGGGCAGGAAACTAGGTGTCCTGCACCATGATCCGTTCCTCAACATCCGTTTTCACATGGAACCGGTCAATCGTGGATTCCTCACAGACGAGGAAATCCTTAAAATTGCCAACAAAGATTTCGGCATCGGTCGTTTGGAACTTGTAAGGGACGTGTTCGTGTTCTCGTGCTTCACGGGACTTGCGTACATAGACGTGTACAACCTCGCTCCTGAAAACATCGTCACGCTCAACGGCAAGCAGTGGATAATGACCAAGCGGCAGAAGACGAGCGTGGAAACCAACGTTCTTTTACTCGATATACCCAAGAGCATCATTGCAAAATATAGTGGCAAGACCTATCGTGATGGCAAACTTTTCCCCATGCTGACGAATCAAAAACTGAACAGTTATCTGAAAGAAATTGCCGATATTTGCGGTATCAAGAAGAACCTGACATTCCACCTCGCCCGGCACACATTTGCCACGATGTCCCTATCCAAGGGAGTTCCCATCGAATCCGTAAGTAAGATGTTAGGACACACCAACATCAAGACAACGCAAATCTATGCCCGTACGCAGAGTCAACCCGCAAGTGCAAAATTATAAAACGTATTTGAAGAATTCACACTTTGGAGTAGAAAAGTTTAATT
>NZ_JBWPWW010000039.1:0-2722 GCF_056590795.1 Prevotella sp. C0026C3
TCACCTTATCAGATTATATATTCTGCTTTTTATTAGTAATCAGTCGATTACATTCACCCCCATTACTTTTATGCGGAGATTTGCGATTTCCGCACAGCAAAGGATATAGGCATCGATCGTCCCGAAAAAAACGAGATACTCCATAACATTCCGCCGACACCTGAACAGGAGGAGTTTATCGGCAAGTTGATGGAGTTTGCCAAAAACGGTGATGCCACGCTTTTGGGGCGTGCGCCGTTGAGCGAGAGTGAGGAAAAGGCAAAGATGCTGATTGCAACTGATTACGCCCGCAAAAGGTTCAAGAAACTTGTATCTTTCAGATAATCAATAGAGCAGGAAAGAGTGTAGGGCAAAAGGGTTACGAGTTGGAAACGAGCAAGTTTCTTTTCCTATCTTCATTCTGCAGTGCTTCAAAGAACTCTCTATTTAATATCTGCAAAGATATAAAATCTACTCAAGATGGTATGCTAGATTTCGAGTTCATAGATTCAAATTTCACTGCATAAAAAGGGTAAAACTATGAACGTCAAGTGCGATTTCCAGTAGTAAGCGCAAAACGAAGCGTACAAAAGTACCCTCCCTTGGAGGTAGTTCCAGAGGTGGGTCAAAAGATTTAAATGGAATGAGCTAACTCCCTACGAAGTTTTTTCCCTACATTTGTAACTGTGTTGCACTTGACACTGGAAGGTGCCGAGGCAAGAGCGGGTTGCTTAACATTTTGCCATGTCACAAATATGAACTATATTTGTGACATGGGAAAGCAATTAAAAAGTACACATCAGCTTATCAAAGAGGCTGTTATTGATTCTGGAGAAGGGTCGATACTTTACCCTAACCAGTTTGCTCCTTGTGGCGATAGCACCGCTATAAGACAGGTGCTTAGTCGCATGACCAAAGAGGGTTATCTTGTGAGGTTGGCTCATGGGCTCTATTATTATCCTAAGGTGGACACCAAGTGGGGGACTGGTATTATTTATCCTTCCATTGAAGAGGTGGCTAGGATAATTGAAGAAAGGGACAAAATCACACTTATACCCTCTGGCACTTATGTCCTAAATAAATTAGGTCTTTCAACTCAAATCCCAATGAATGTAGTGTACATCACTAATGGATCACCACGAACAATAAAGCTGGGAAAGGGTCGAGGCATTCAGCTGAAAAGGTCTAATGATATGAACAATTTTGCATACACCTCAGAGTTGGTACGTATGCTTGTTTTTGCCTTAAGAGAGATTGGGCAAGGTAATCTAACGGAGGTGCATAAGAGCATTCTAAAAAAACATCTCCGCTCAATTTCAGAGGAAGAATATAAGAGGGATATTCACTTGGCTCCACAATGGATACAAGATGAACTAAACAGACTGAGAGAACAATGATATTTACAGACTTATCAAAAGAGGAGCAAAGAGAAGTACTGGAAATTGTCAGGCCACGAATTGGTGATATCCCTCTTAGTGTAATAGAGAAAGACTGGTGGGTAACTATGGTACTTCGAGCCCTATTTTCCTTACACTATGCGGATCAGCTCTCTTTCAAGGGTGGTACTTCACTCAGTAAGTGTTGGAATCTGATTAAACGCTTTTCCGAAGATATTGATATTGCAATTAATCGTGAGTATTTAGGGTTTGCTGGTCAGCTCTCTAAAACACAGATAAGTGACAAGCTAAGAAGAGCCTCATGCTCTTTTACAAGAGAAATGCTAAAGACTGATTTGGAGAAAGCGTTAGCAAGTCTATCAATTGACCCTTCGCTTTTTGAAGTAAGTGTCAATGTTACTTCTATTTCCACTACAGATCCAGAGGTGATAGAGGTTGCATATGAGTCGCTTTTTTCCGAGGAGACTGATTATCTCAAACCTGTCGTTAAAATAGAAGTAAGCGGACGCTCTATGTCGGAGCCTTTAGAAAGTGTAATGACTAATTCTTGGATTGAGCAGTATATGCCTAATACACCATTTGTGCAAAAGGAGTTTAAGGTCTTAGCTGTCAGTCCTGAACGAACATTTATAGAGAAACTTTGTCTGCTACACGAAGAGTTCGCAAAAAAGGAGTTTTCCTCAATCAGATCCGAAAGAATGAGCAGGCACCTATACGATGTCTACAAGATTTCTAAGACAGAAATCGCCACAAGAGCCTTAAGTGATCCAACGTTATACGCCTCAATAGTGCAGCATCGTAGTATGTTTATAGGACTGAAAGGTTTTGACTACCGAACGCTTGCTCCACAGAAGTTATCTATTGTACCACCGAAAGAAGTTCTTGATGAGTGGAGATCAGATTACGTCGCCATGTCTCAAGATATGATTTACGAAGAGACACCAAGCTTTGATAGTCTCTTGAATGAAATAACTGAACTAAATAAGAGCATAAATAAAATTGCTTGGACATTATCTTTATAGCTTTCCATATACTTACCTATTTATCCAGACTATAGTTTACCGTACCCTTTAGCCCTTATATTGAGAATGTGTGCTTCGCAAAAAAACTAGGCTATAAAACTCCCTATGAAGTTTTTTTCCTACCTTTGTAACTGCGTTGCACTTGACACTGGAATGTGCGACCTCGAAAAAAACTAGGCTATAAAACTCCCTATGAAGTTTTTTTCCTACATTTGTAACTGTGTTGCACTTGACACTGGAATGTGCGAAAGTTAAAAAATCCTCCCACTTTTGTTAGATATATTTTTTTGTGTAATTTTGTAATCGTTATGCGGCAGTAATAAT
>NZ_JBWPWW010000040.1:0-2562 GCF_056590795.1 Prevotella sp. C0026C3
GTTTTGTCTTTTAATAGGTCTTTTCCTGTTTATTTCAAACGTGGATTAAGGTGCAAGGTGTCGCTGAATAGTTACTGTAGCAGTTTTAGGGCTGATTCTACTATACAAATTATAAATAACCTCATAAGTCTGATATGCCACAATTAGATAAGAGCATTTTATTAGGACTTCGAAATGGTCAATTGAAGCATTTTGAAATGGTATTCCATCATTATAATAGGTATATAATTTCGCATTCGACTTGTTGAAAGATGCAGCTGCAGCTCAAGATATTACCCAAGATGTGTTTGTGCAGGTTTGGAATCATCATGAAAGTATTGATTGTGATGCAAATTTTGAAAGTTATTTGTGGTTCATCCGACATTTGGAGTGATGAACCATAAGCTCTTATATTCATATAGTTACGAAGTAATAGCCTCCGCTAAAAGCCTATAAAAAGCCATTTTATAAAAACAAAAAATCATAATTCAAGCTTTTCTAAAGTCGGCGTTGCCGAACTGCTGTGCGACATCGTTAAATCCTTTTATATAAAGCTGTTATAATGGAGGTTTGTTATCTTCTACGACAACGTTGATTATATCTATCACTCCAAATTCCTGATGAACCAAAATTATTTTCTCAGCACATAAGTGCAAGAAGTCGTGTAAAAGTTTCGTAAATATTTTATCTTCGAAAAAACAGGCGAGAGAAGTCGTGGAGTCAAATTAAATTTTTGCTTATAATGAGGATTGATAAGCCATAATTGCCGTTTAACTATCCGAAAACCAATTGTTTTTATAAGTTTTTCAAAACTTTCAACAGTCACTTGTGAGCGTTTTATACTAAACAGTTCCTGAATAGTATCACTATGAGTTCCATTGAGTGTGAGGAAAGCTTTATAAAGAGGATTAGGAAGAAGATGTATGAATGGAATTTTAGAAACAAAGCCAGTACTGATTTGTTGATGTCCACCAAAAGGATTTTGCCATGCAGGAAAGCATACAAAAACTAAACTTTTTTCTGTCATGAACTCTTTTATATGAGACAAAAATTCTTTCTTACAAGGAGGTTCTATATGCTCTATCACATCCCTAAGTATTATAATATCAAATTTTCCTATTCCCTCTTTTGAATTATTAAGTAACATAAAATTTTCACATATAAAAGTACCTTTCTGATTTTCTCTCTTAAAAAAATCTACAGCTTGTTCTATGCGTGAGCCGCATATGTCTATACCTGTTACCAAACATCCTATTTGAGCAAAAGGTAGCAGGTTTCCTCCCTCCCCACATCCTATTTCAAGGACTTTTGTTCCTACTCCTATATTTATATAGGAACGCAGTAATTCTATATAGAAGTCTTTGGTTGTACAAGCCAACTCTTGAAAGTAACGAAATCTATCTTTGTGCCTTTTTTGCATTTTTTTTAATATTAAAAAAACACACGAGTTACTATAATGTTTTTTTGCAAGAAATTTGTCATAGTAACTCATGTGTTTTTATTCGGTACGAAAGTAATCTCGTTACCGAATTGGTTTGTAAAATGTCGTTATTATTCTATGATAAACTGATAAGTCCTAAATATTGTTCCATATTATCATTTTCTACAACCCTATTAGGCAAAAATGAAGAAACTCTTGTTATATAAACTCCTCTCATTATTTTACAGCATTATAGATTAACATGTATTTCCTTCTTAATTCTTGGATACTCAATCCATCACCCGTAATAGCAAGTAAAAAGGAGTCTCCGTAATACAAGGAACGGAACAATGATATTGCCAGCTCAGACTCCACATTACCACTCAACTCTCCACATTTGACACCTAAATCATAGTAATGCCTCCATTGATTATGAATTAGTATCTCTATTTCATTATATTTTTCCACAAATCCATTATAATGAAAAGATGCAGATGCCAATAAATTCACATATTGCGCAGAGATGTTTTTATCAATTCTGTTTTCTTTCATCACTCTCATTCGTTTCTCTGTATTATTCAATTCATAGTCAATATAAGTCCAGAATGGAGTTTTCTCTGAAGCAGGAATATCCGCATTCAACGTATCAGATATGAAATCAAATATAAACTTATCGATAACAGCCTTATATAATCCTTCTTTATTTTTAGTTCGATAATAAATAGAGCCACGAGTTATTCCTGTGGCTTCTTCTAAATCTCCAGTTGTTACATTTACATATTCTTTTGACAAGAAGAGTTTAAATGCTTCTTGCAATATATAATCTGTCTTATCTTTTGTTTTGCTTCCCATAAATAATAGATTCTAAATTATTATAATGGTGATACTAATCTTTTAATGTTCGCAAATATCTGAAATTTTATAATTGTAACCAAATTTTTCGGAGGTTTTTTCTTTAAAAAGTTTCTTTTTTCTCTCTTTTTCATGTGTTGCAGTGTAAAATGGTTGATTATAAGTCTTTTTGCTGGCATAATAACGACACTAAAACTTCTAAAAATTATTTCCTATAGAGTTAGATGTGATTAATACGCGAGTTCGGGATAAAAAAAGCATTTAAAAAGTTGGTAATCTCGCTTATTATTTGTACCTTTATAGGTGATAAT
>NZ_JBWPWW010000041.1:0-2251 GCF_056590795.1 Prevotella sp. C0026C3
AAAGTTAAAAAATCCTCCCACTTTTGTTAGATATATTTTTTTGTGTAATTTTGTAATCGTTATGCGGCAGTAATAATATACATATTAATACGAGTTAGTAATCCTGTAGTTCTCATATGCTACGAGGAGGTATTAAAAGGTGCGTTTCGACAATGCATCTACTGTAGTATATTATTGCTTAATCCAAATGAATATTATAAATTTAGGAATTCTTGCTCACATTGATGCAGGAAAAACTTCCGTAACCGAGAATCTGCTGTTTGCCAGTGGAGCAACGGAAAAGTGCGGCCGTGTGGATAATGGTGACACCATAACGGACTCTATGGATATAGAGAAACGTAGAGGAATTACTGTCCGGGCTTCTACGACATCTATTATCTGGAATGGAGTGAAATGCAATATCATTGACACTCCGGGACACATGGATTTTATTGCGGAAGTGGAGCGGACATTCAAAATGCTTGATGGAGCAGTCCTCATCTTATCCGCAAAGGAAGGCATACAAGCGCAGACAAAGTTGCTGTTCAGTACTTTACAAAAGCTGCAAATCCCGACAATTATATTTATCAATAAGATTGACCGTGCCGGTGTGAATTTGGAGCGTTTGTATATGGATATAAAAACAAATCTGTCGCAAGATGTCCTGTTTATGCAAACTGTTGTCGATGGATCGGTTTATCCGGTTTGCTCCCAAACATATATAAAGGAAGAATACAAAGAATTTGTATGCAACCATGACGACGATATATTAGAACGATATTTGGCGGATAGCGAAATTTCACCGGCTGATTATTGGAATACGATAATCGCTCTTGTGGCAAAAGCCAAAGTCTATCCGGTGCTACATGGATCAGCAATGTTCAATATCGGTATCAATGAGTTGTTGGACGCCATTTCTTCTTTTATACTTCCTCCGGCATCAGTCTCAAACAGACTTTCAGCTTATCTCTATAAGATAGAGCATGACCCCAAAGGGCATAAAAGAAGTTTTCTTAAAATAATTGACGGAAGTCTGAGACTTCGAGACGTTGTAAGAATCAACGATTCGGAAAAATTCATCAAGATTAAAAATCTAAAGACTATTTATCAGGGCAGAGAGATAAATGTTGATGAAGTGGGTGCCAATGATATCGCGATTGTAGAAGATATAGAAGATTTTCGAATCGGAGATTATTTAGGTGCTAAACCTTGTTTGATTCAAGGATTATCTCATCAGCATCCCGCTCTCAAATCCTCCGTCCGGCCAAATAAGCCCGAAGAGAGAAGCAAGGTGATATCCGCTCTGAATACATTGTGGATTGAAGACCCGTCTTTGTCCTTTTCCATAAACTCATATAGTGATGAATTGGAAATCTCGTTATATGGTTTGACCCAAAAGGAAATCATACAGACATTGCTGGAAGAACGATTTTCCGTAAAGGTCCATTTTGATGAGATCAAGACTATCTACAAAGAACGACCTATAAAAAAGGTCAATAAGATTATTCAGATCGAAGTACCACCCAACCCTTACTGGGCCACAATAGGGCTGACTCTTGAACCCTTACCGTTAGGGGCAGGGTTGCAAATCGAAAGTGACATCTCCTATGGTTATCTGAACCATTCTTTTCAAAATGCCGTTTTTGAAGGGATTCGTATGTCTTGCCAATCTGGTTTACATGGATGGGAAGTGACAGATCTGAAAGTAACTTTTACTCAAGCCGAGTATTATAGCCCGGTAAGTACACCTGCTGATTTCAGACAGCTGACCCCTTATGTCTTCAGGCTGGCTTTGCAACAGTCAGGTGTGGACATTCTCGAACCGATGCTCTGTTTTGAGTTGCAGATACCCCAAGTAGCGAGTTCCAAAGCTATTACAGATTTGCAAAAACTGATGTCTGAGATTGAAGACATCAGTTGTAATAATGAGTGGTGTCATATTAAAGGGAAAGTTCCATTAAATACAAGTAAAGACTATGCCTCAGAAGTAAGTTCGTACACTAAGGGCTTAGGCATTTTTATGGTTAAGCCATGTGGGTATCAAATAACAAAAGACGGTTATTCTGATAATATCCGCATGAACGAAAAAGATAAACTTTTATTCATGTTCCAAAAATCAATGTCATTAAAATAATGGAGCGGTCAGGAAATTTCTATAAGGCAATACGGTTGGGATATATACTTATCTCCATTCTTATCGGATGTATGGCATATAATAGCCTCTATGAATGGCAGGAGATAGAAGCATTAGAACTTGGCAATAAAAAAATAG
>NZ_JBWPWW010000042.1:0-2170 GCF_056590795.1 Prevotella sp. C0026C3
AATGAGGCTATTCCAAATAGTTACATCCCTTGCATGTCCCGCTATTTCCCTTAATTCTTAACTGCCGATTATGCCCGGAAAATGGCACTCGACATGCGCATGATAGACCCGAATTACGAAGATCATCCCGACAACAAAGCGAGTCACTGTGCCAAGATGATCGCGGAGTATTATCAAAAATACGACGCCCAGAAAGGCACGCAGTTCGTTTTCTCTGATTTGGGGACATACCAGCCGGGCGACGGGTGGAACGTCTATTCGGAAATCAAGCGCAAACTGACGGAGGACTACGGTATACCGCCAAGCGAGGTGCGCTTCATTCAGGAGTGCAAGACCGACAAGGCGCGGAAGGCGGTGATAGACGCCATGAACGCCGGGACGGTGCGTGTGCTGTTCGGCTCTACCTCTATGCTCGGAACGGGTGTGAACGCCCAGAAACGGTGTGTGGCTATCCATCATCTCGATACGCCGTGGCGACCGTCCGACTTGCAACAGCGTGACGGACGCGGAGTTAGGGCAGGTAATGAGATTGCCAAACATTTCGCCGGGAACAACGTGGATGTAATCATCTACGCGGTGGAGAAGTCACTGGACAGCTACAAGTTCAACCTCCTGCACTGCAAGCAGACTTTCATAAGCCAGCTCAAAAGCGGTGCGATGGGTGCGCGTACCATCGACGAGGGGGCAATGGACGAAAAATCGGGCATGAATTTCTCGGAATACATGGCGTTGCTCTCCGGCAATACCGACCTGTTGGACAAGGCGAAACTGGAAAAGCGGATCGCATCGCTCGAAGGGGAACGCAAGTCGTTCAACAAGGGCAAGCGTGATTCGGAGTTCAAGCTGGAGTCAAAGACCGGCGAGTTGCGCAACAACACGGCTTTCATAGATGCCATGACGGAGGACTGGAACCGCTTCCTGTCGGTGGTGCAGACCGACAAGGAGGGCAACCGCCTTAATATAATAAAGGTGGACGGAGTGGATTCCGCCGATGAGAAGGTCATCGGAAAGCGTTTGCAGGAGATAGCCAAGAATGCCACGACCGGAGGGTTGTACACGCAGGTCGGTGAACTTTACGGTTTTCCGATAAAGGTGGTGAGCGAAAGGATACTCAAAGAGGGATTGGAGTTCACCGACAACCGCTTCGTGGTCGAGGGGAACTACAAGTACACCTACAACAACGGGCATCTGGCGATGGCTGACCCGTTGGCCGCCGCCCGCAACTTCCTCAACGCGATGGAGAGGATACCCTCCATCATCGACCAGTACAAGGCGAAGAACGAGGTGCTGGAGATGGAGATACCGCAGTTACAGGAGATAGCGGGTAAGGTGTGGAAGAAGGAGGACGAGCTGAAGCAGTTGAAGTCCGAACTTGCCGCCCTTGACCGAAAAATTCAGCTGGAGCTTGCGCCACCCACGCCCGAAGTCGCAGAAAAGGAGAATGAAGGGCAACAGCTCAAGCCGGAAGCGGAAGATGTGAGGAACAGGCAGGCGCAATATCCCGAAAATGCACCGCCGCAGATACGCAGTCCGGCGGATAGTATCGTTGCCAACCATGTCATAATCGGGCGTCCGGGACTGTATGCCAAGGAGGAAACCCGGTCCAAAGGATTGAAAATATAACCTAAGGAATTTTATCTGAAGTATTAATAAGGGCTATCCCAAAAGGTCTAAAAGTAAATTTTATCCTTTCTGCAAGTATCTATAGGATGGCAACTGCATTTTTTTCTTTTTGGGCAGCCCTTATTAAAATTTATTCTTATTTTAGGTTATATACATTCATGTCCATTTATGTAAAAAATTCCTGCTGACCTTGTTTATGTCTTGTCAGTCACCATTTGCAAAACCATATTTGACCCTCAAAGAGGCTGAATTTGATAAGTAACTTGCTACATACTCATAATAAGGAGCTAAATAGAACACGAATGGGAAATACACAAATGCTAAACTAAAGAAGATATTGGCCAAAATAAACGCTATACCGAGAGAGAAACTTGATTTTTCAACTTCCTAAAACGGTGTTGTTCAAACATTTCTACTTATTTGTACTTGCCAGTTGAACCTACGCTTCCCTAATAAAATGTCTATGGTAAAAAGTTAAAAAATCCTCCCACTTTTGTTAGATATATTTTTTTGTGTAATTTTGTAATCGTTATGCGGCAGTAATAAT
>NZ_JBWPWW010000043.1:0-1931 GCF_056590795.1 Prevotella sp. C0026C3
AAGCACTGCCGGTACACGTAGAGAAATCAAGGCAATTGGAACTTCTCTAAAGCTTTTCTTATCCCGAACTCGCGTATTAATAGATTATATAAAGCAATAAGTTGTATAATATCTCGTTTCTTTTAAGGAACGAGATATTTTTAAAAGTATTTGTCATGAAAAAAGTAATAATTTTATGCTTATTGTTTGTTGAACTATGCCATGTACATGCCCAACAGGTTGATATTCTACCCAATGAATGCTGGTGGGGAGTAGGAACTGGTATTGGAACTCAATTACCAATAAGTAACCAATCTCTAGAAGTAAATACGCGCATAGAGAATTTTAATAATCAAACAGCACCTTTGTTATTGTCAAATCAAGGAAGAGCAATTTGGTTAGATGCTGCTTACCATTTGAAGGTTACCAATCGCGTGATGAATTTTCAGCCTACGCAAGGTGGGGTGGAGGTTCAAACGTATGGTAAGACCTTGCGTGATGCTTACTTGGGAGCAATGAATAGGCATTTTCCAACAACAGGAGAAATTCCACCATCTCTATTTTTTGAGCGTCCTATTTATAATAGCTGGATAGAGCTGCTCTATAATCAAAACCAAGCCGACATATTAAAATATGCTCATAATATTATAGATAATGGTTTTGAACCGGGCATTCTTATCATTGATGATAATTGGCAAAAAGATTATGGCGAATGGGAATTCCGGGCCGAAAAGTTCCCAAATCCTAAGCAAATGATAGATGAACTCCACAGTTTAGGATTTAAAGTAATGTTGTGGGTATGCCCTTATGTTTCGCCTGATAGTAAAAAGAGTCGAGATTTTGAGGCTAAAGGACTTTTTGTTAAAGCAAAGGGTACAAATCAAGCTGCAGTAGCTCGGTGGTGGAATGGATATAGTTTCGTTTATGATTTAAGTAATCCCGAAGCTTATAATCAGATTCGTGAAGAGTTAAAAGAATTGCAAAAGAAATATGGTATCGATGGTTTTAAATTTGATGCAGGCGATTCTTATAGTTATTTAGAAGAGAATGTAGATGTGTATGATGGAAAATCCTTTGATATTGCGCAAACATATTTGTGGGCAGCGCTAGGTAGGGAATTTCAATATAATGAAATGCGTGCTTGTTGGAGGCATGGCAATGAAGGATTGGTACAACGTTTAGGCGATAAGAAATATTCGTGGGTGGGTGTGAGCCAATTGGTGCCTGATATGATTTCGGCAGGATTGTTAGGTTATGCTTTTACTTGTCCCGATATGATTGGTGGCGGTGAATATGGTAGCTTTTACAATGTAGATGAAGACAAGTTTGACCAAACACTCATCATTCGGTCATGTCAAATCCATGCAATGATGCCTATGATGCAATTCTCTGTTGCCCCGTGGCGTATTTTATCAAAAGAAAATTTGTCCATAGTTCGTAAATACGCACACTGGCATACACAACTAGGTTCGTATATTTTGGAACAGGCGAAGAAATCTGCTCAAACTGGAGAACCTATAGTTCGTCACATGGCTTATAGTTTTCCCAATCAAGGTTTTGAAAATGTTAGCGACCAATATATGTTTGGTGATACATATTTGGTAGCTCCTGTAACGACGGCTGTTAATCATCGAACCGTAAAATTGCCCAAAGGGAAATGGCGAGATGACCAAGGAACTATATATAATGGTGGCAAAGTTTACCAACTTGATGTACCAATAGATCGTTTACCTTGGTTTGTGAAAGTGAAATGATGTTGGTCTATAGTATCAAAATATAGTATAAAGATAGTACTCCTTGACAGAATAGGGGAGTATTGTTGCGTAAGATTATGGCAATTTCTTTGTATAATCCTTGATTTATATCAATGTTGTGCTTAAAATCTCGTTTTTTCGCAAAATATTGGTTTAAATATTTGGTGGTAAGGATAAAAAGCTATAATTTTGCATCCG
>NZ_JBWPWW010000044.1:0-1594 GCF_056590795.1 Prevotella sp. C0026C3
AAAAAAAAGAGACGAACCTAATAGGTTTCTCTATACAAAACTATTATCGTACAGCTCCAGAAAGGAGGTGTTCCAGCCGCACCTTCCGGTACGGCTACCTTGTTACGACTTAGCCCCAATCACCAGTTTCGCCCTAGGCCGTTCCTTGCGGTCGCGGACTTCAGGCGCCCCCGGCTTTCATGGCTTGACGGGCGGTGTGTACAAGGCCCGGGAACGTATTCACCGCGCCATGGCTGATGCGCGATTACTAGCGAATCCAGCTTCGTGGGGTCGGGTTGCAGACCCCAGTCCGAACTGAGACCGGTTTTAAAGATTAGATCGTATTTGCATACGACCGACGCTCTGTACCGGCCATTGTAACACGTGTGTAGCCCCGGACGTAAGGGCCGTGCTGATTTGACGTCATCCCCACCTTCCTCACTCCTTGCGGAGGCAGTATCCTCAGAGTGCCCGGCATCACCCGATGGCAACTGAGAACAGGGGTTGCGCTCGTTATGGCACTTAAGCCGACACCTCACGGCACGAGCTGACGACAACCATGCAGCACCTCCGTAGGCGCCCCGAAGGGCCTCACTATCTCTAGATCGTTCGCCTACAGTTCAAGCCCGGGTAAGGTTCCTCGCGTATCATCGAATTAAACCACATGTTCCTCCGCTTGTGCGGGCCCCCGTCAATTCCTTTGAGTTTCACCGTTGCCGGCGTACTCCCCAGGTGGGATGCTTAATGCTTTCGCTTGGTCACATAGCCGAAAGGCCATACAACGGGCATCCATCGTTTACCGTGCGGACTACCAGGGTATCTAATCCTGTTCGATACCCGCACTTTCGAGCTTCAGCGTCAGTTTTGCTCCCGCAAGCTGCCTTCGCAATCGGAGTTCTTCGTCATATCTAAGCATTTCACCGCTACACGACGAATTCCGCCAACGTTGTGCAAACTCAAGTAAACCAGTATGCGCTGCAAGTCAGACGTTGAGCGTCTACATTTCACAACACACTTAATCTACGGCCTACGCTCCCTTTAAACCCAATAAATCCGGATAACGCCCGGACCTTCCGTATTACCGCGGCTGCTGGCACGGAATTAGCCGGTCCTTATTCATACGGTACCTGCAAATAGGGACACGTCCCTAACTTTATCCCCGTATAAAAGCAGTTTACAACCCATAGGGCCGTCATCCTGCACGCTACTTGGCTGGTTCAGACTTCCGTCCATTGACCAATATTCCTCACTGCTGCCTCCCGTAGGAGTTTGGACCGTGTCTCAGTTCCAATGTGGGGGACCTTCCTCTCAGAACCCCTACTGATCGTCGGTTTGGTGGGCCGTTACCCCGCCAACTGCCTAATCAGACGCATCCCCATCCCTTACCGCTAAACCTTTAATCCTAGTTAGATGCCTGCATAGGATATCATACGGTATTAGTCCGACTTTCGCCGGGTTATTCCGTTGTAAGGAGTAGGTTGGATACGTGTTACTCACCCGTGCGCCGGTCGCCATCAAAGGTTGCAAGCAACCCTCATGCTGCCCCGCGACTTGCATGTGTTAAGCCTGTAGCTAGCGTTCATCCTGAGCCAGGATCAAACTCTACATTGTAAAA
>NZ_JBWPWW010000045.1:0-1593 GCF_056590795.1 Prevotella sp. C0026C3
GTAACTATTCAGCGATAGGGCATGACAAGCCGTCAAGCCCCGAATAAGGCTTGAATAGCATTGAACGGTGTTTGGTTGTGTTTCTTGGCAGTTTCAACGATTGAATGTAATTCGAGAAATGCGTCTGCTCCTAAGTCTGAGCGGAATGTACAAGAGTTCTTCAATTTTATTTTCAATTTGCGTATTCCCCGTTCACTTCCGTTGTTGTCAGACGGTATCAATGGGTCTTCAAGAAAGTTGAAGATGTAGTCACGGCATTTTATCAATCCCTTCTTGACGGTTTCAAACTTTTTGCCAAGACTGCTAACATTTATTTTAAGCAGACTGTCCAAGCGTTCTGTCCATGATGTCTTGGGGATTACTGTCGATGGGTTAGTGTTCCTCTCATGTATGGCTTCACGGAACAAGTCGGTTATCTTTCCTGACCAGTTCTGCTTGGTATTCAGTTCCGACATATACTGTAACTCCCGCAGCAAATGCGCAAGGCAAACTTGATGATTGAGGAAATGAAGCGCAAAGTATGCGCTATGGCGGTCTGTTACGGCTGTCATGCGTTCCAGACTGTCGCCAAACTTGTCTGTCAACACTTTTGAGCTTCTGCCATCAGCACGGAAAAGCAAGGTGTAATAAACAGTCTGCGCAATCCATGCCCAGTCAAGACGCTTGTTGCAATAGCATCCGCTCTCGTCGAAACCGACAACACTTGACGACATGACATATTCCTTGATTTTCTCAATGGCAGGCTGTGCATTTCTTTTGGCTTCCCTCACCCAGTTTACAAGCGAGCCTTCACTCGGAGCAACCCCGAATACCTCACGCAAAAAACTTGCTATACGGCCGTACGGAAGGAACTGCACGACACTGAGATACACGACAAGTGACTTTACGCTTGCATCGTAAATCACATCGTTGGACTTGCGCCTTGGTGCGGTACGGATGCGTTCGCCACAACTCTTGCATATCATAACATAGTGGCGTATCTCCTTGACTACCGGCTTCAGCTCTGGAATTGAGATTACTTGCGTTACATAGTCAAGTACACGCTCTGCATCGGCAAGAGACTCACCACAGTTAGTGCAGTATTTGGGAGCATCGTACACTATCTCGTTTGGCATGGAAGAGCAGGATAGTTTATGCCCGTCATGCCCTTCCTGACCGCCAGGCTTCTTGCCGCTAGGCTTGCGGAGAGTCTTCGTTCTTCTAACGATTTCGTCTTTCATGCTCTCCTTGCTAGGCGGAGTGCTGCTGTTGCCGGAATTTTTCTTGGGCTTCTCGTATTTAGACAGGCGTTCTTTTAGTCTTGCATTTTCTTCGTCCTTCTTGCGTATTTGACGATTAAGAGATTCTATGTTACGGTTCAGCTTGGCAATCTCAGCATACTGCAGACCAATGGTTTCACGCATCAGCCGCATCTCGGTCGTCATGTCTTGCAGTACTTTTGATATGTCCGTAACTTGCTCTTTCATAGGTATAAAGGTACAAAAAACATCTCACATACACAAGAAATAAAGACACTTTGTTTTGTCTTTTAATAGGTCTTTTCCTGTTTATTTCAAACGTGGATTAAGGTGCAAGGTGTCGCTGAATAGTTAC
>NZ_JBWPWW010000046.1:0-1422 GCF_056590795.1 Prevotella sp. C0026C3
TATTACTGTCCGGTAAACCTTTTCCACATATAAAAGTTAAGGGCTAAAATCCGTATTTGGATTTCAGCCCTTTTTGTTACTTTTGTTTTCTTGGTCAAAACTTCAATAACATGGGCAAAAGTACACATTTTATCGGACAGCCGGTCTATAATCAGGTAATAAAATTACTCGATAAGCAACAAATCAAGCAAATTAGCCTTGAAACACCCCGAAGTGAAGCTTATGTGAAGCGTCTTGACGGGTGGACTCACCTTGTCATAATGCTCTTCGGTGTTCTCAAACACTTTGATTCTCTTCGGGAAGTGGAGATTGGCATGAAGGCTGAAGTAAACAAACTACATCATCTTGGCATGGACTATGTCGTCCGTCGTAGTACGCTTGCTGATGCCAACAAGCGTCGCCCACAAGAGTTCTTTGCAAGCGTTTATGCGTACCTCTTAGAGCGTTATGGTTCTTTTTTAGCGGACAGCCGCCCTAAAGGTGAACAGAAGACATGGGAGAAACTTCTGTATATGATGGATTCAACTACGATTACCCTTTTTGACAACATCCTCAAAGGAGTAGGCAGACACCCCAAGAGTGGTAAGAAGAAAGGCGGTATGAAGGTTCATACGGTGATGAAGTATCATGTTGGTGTTCCCATGGTCGTACAGCTTACCTCTGCCGCCACGCATGATCATTATCTACTTAAAGAAGTGCATCTTCCTAAGGATGCTACCCTTACCATGGACAGGGCATACGTTGATTATGCACAGTTCCAGCGACTTACAGAGGAGGGAGTATGCTATGTGACCAAGATGAAGAAGAATCTCACGTATAAGGAGCTATCCTCAGTAACCTATGTAAGTCCTGATGGGCTGGTTATGCATACTGACAAGAAGATTCTCTTTGAGAAGGGAGAGATGAGGCACGAGGCAAGACGAGTGGAACTATGGAGTAATAACTCACATAAGTCAGTTGTCCTATTGACCAATAACCTTGAGCTTGATGTGAAGGACCTTGAGGAGATTTACAAGCGCAGATGGGCTATTGAGTCCCTTTACAAGCAGCTCAAGCAGAACTTCCCACTGCATTTCTTCTATGGTGACAGTGTAAATGCCATACAGATACAGACATGGGTGGTACTCATTGCCAATCTGCTCTGTACCGTTATCTCCAGAATGATAAAAAGACACGTATCCTTCTCGCAGCTGGTAACCATGCTAAGGCTCACACTGATGTATTATACCGATTTTATATCATTTATGGAAAATCCACAGAATGATGAACTCATCATAATAGCTGAAAAGGCAAATTCACCACCAAAAGAACTTGATTTATTTCACTAGGGGGCTTGGATTTCAAAAAAGAATGCGGAATTACCTGTATAAAGGCAATTCCGCAAGGATTTATAGGCTATTTAAGTTTTACCAGACAGCAATA
>NZ_JBWPWW010000047.1:0-1404 GCF_056590795.1 Prevotella sp. C0026C3
AGGTGGGTCTCATTATTTTAACCTTACTGGGTCTAAAATACTTGCCAGCGTGGGTCAAATTAGTGTGGCTTTTCCAGATGTATCCAAGATACTCAAAGTAGAACAAAAGACCATCTACAACTGGGTGTGGGCAGGGAAGATTCCTTATCTCAAAGCTAACGGACGATTGCTTTTCCTTCGGGAAGAGATAGATGAAATGTTGCGTAAACGAGATGGCTGGTAGCAGCAGACGACATACTGATGTGTTAGATTTTGGCAGTATATTTGTTTTATTGCCAAAATCTAACTATCTTTGTACCGGACCATTAGTGATAGCAGAATGAATGTCAGTAATATAATTGTAGATTTTGCAAACACCAACAAGGAATTCAGAACGAATGACTTGTCTGAGTATCTTTCTGGGAAGATTGAACTTTCCAAGAAGATGTTGTCTTGGCACTTACGCAAGTTGCTGGACGAAAAAAAAATATTCAGAATAAGCAAAGGAGTGTATACAACAATCCCTAAAGCCATTTTCCGTCCTGTTCCTAATGCTCGCTCCATTCGATTGTATAAGAAATTAAAGGTGGAATATCCCTTATTGGACTTTTGTGTTTATAACGGCGAAATACTGTCAGACTTGCAGCATCACCTGTCGTACAACAACAATATCTATATAGAAACGGAGCGCGATGCCACTGAAACCATTTTCCACTTTGTACAGGATATGTACGAACGCAGTTTCCTTTCGCCAAAGGAGGATATTATGTCCGATTATATCCGGTTGGACAAAAGTTCCTTTATTGTGAAGCCTCTTGTTTCAGAATCGCCCATACAGGAAGTAAACGGCATAAATGTACCAAGAATTGAGAAACTCTTGGTTGATATCCAATGTGACAGGGATTTCTTCTACTTGCAAGGTCAAGAGTCCTTGTACATGATGCAGAATGCCTTTACCAACTATAATGTAAATATTGGCATGTTACGGCGATATGCGTCACGGCGCAATATTAAACCGCAAATAGAAAAATATATCAAGGAATTTGTATGATCAAGAAAGAATGTATGACGACCGAGTGGATAAAATCCATTTCTGTGCGTAACAAGTATAAAGACCTGAATCTGATAGAGAAAGTTATCAGGGCAATGTCGCTGTTGGAGATGCTGAAATTGTCAGGTTGCTCTTTCTGTTTCAAGGGCGGTTCGGCTCTGATGCTTATTTTGGGTGAGTCCGCTCACCGACTATCCATCGACATTGACATTATCTGCCCACCCGGGACGGATATTGAGCCATATTTGAAAGATATAGAAAAGTTCGGCTTCATATCTAAGACCCTTGATGAGCGGCAGCTGGAAAAGCCACACTAATTTGACCCACGCTGGCAAGTATTTTAGACCCAGTAAGGTTAAAATAATGAGACCCAC
>NZ_JBWPWW010000049.1:0-1269 GCF_056590795.1 Prevotella sp. C0026C3
AATCAACGTCTACACTCTTCAACGGACATTTCCGTCAGTCCGCGGCTGTGTCACTACTCCGTCTCCACATCGCTCCCATTGGTAGTCACGGAATATTAACCGTGTCTGCCATCGCCTTCGCCATTCGGCTGAGACTTAGGACCCGACTAACCCCGGGATGATTGGCATTGCCCGGGAAACCTTAGTCTTACGGCGGAAGGGAATCTTACCCTTCTTATCGTTACTTATACCTACATTTGCTTTTCCATAAGCTCCAGGAATACTTACGTAAACCATTCTACGCCGATGGAATGCTCCCCTACCGATACTTTTTTTAATACTATCCCGTGCCTTCGGTATCTGCCTTATACCCGATTATTATCCATGCCCGGACCCTCGACCAGTGAGCTGTTACGCACTCTTTGAATGAATGGCTGCTTCCAAGCCAACATCCTGGCTGTCACGGGGACCAGACTTCGTTAGACTAACTCAGGCAGAATTCCGGGACCTTAGACGACGGTCTGGATTCTTCTCCTCTCGGGGACGGACCTTAGCACCCGCCCCCTTACTGCACGACTACGGTGCGTGAGCATTCGGAGTTCGTCAGGTCGCGATAGGCGGTGAAGCCCTCTTGACCTATCGGTCGCTCTACCTCTCACGCAGAACATCGTACGCGGCACCTAAATGCCTTTCGGGGAGTACGAGCTATCTCCAAGTTTGATTGGCCTTTCACTCCTACACTCAACTCATCCAGAAGCTTTTCAACGCTTATTGGTGCGGTCCTCCATCCCGTGTTACCGGGACTTCAACCTGGTCAAGTGTAGATCACTTGGTTTCGCGTCTACCACCACCGACTATGACGCCCTATTCAGGCTCGCTTTCACTGCGGCTCGGGTGCTGAACACCTTAACCTTGCCGGTGACGGTAACTCGTAGGTTCATTATGCAAAAGGCACGCCGTCACATATTGCTATGCTCCGACCGCTTGTAGGCGTATGGTTTCAGGAACTATTTCACTCTTCTCATCGAAGTGCTTTTCACCTTTCCCTCACGGTACTGGTTCACTATCGGTCTCATGGGAGTATTTAGCCTTACCGGATGGTCCCGGCAGATTCGCGCAGAATTCCTCGTGTTCCGCGTTACTCAGGATACCACTATGCCCCATTGTGCTTAGAGTACAGGACTATCACCGTCTATGGTTCTTCTTTCCAGAAAATTCCTCTCACACGCAAGATACAATGTCGTGGTCCTACTACCCCGGCGATGCGTTGCCACAACGCCGGTTTGGGCT
>NZ_JBWPWW010000050.1:0-1051 GCF_056590795.1 Prevotella sp. C0026C3
TACGCGAGTTCGGGATAAGAAAAGCTTTAGAGAAGTTCCAATTGCCTTGATTTCTCTACGTGTACCGGCAGTGCTTCCGGCTTATTGTCAAAGAAACAATAGGCTGTAAGAGCGGAGCACAAGTTCATGATGAAATTATGTATTGATCGATGCCGTGAATGTACAAGGTTAGCCTTGTTCTTGAGCAACTCGTTGATACATTCGATGATGTATCTCTTTCTAAGCATGATTTTGTCCCACATAGGCATAAGTTTGTTCTTCATATTCGCTTTTAGACCATGTACGAGATGTATGCCTTGATCGAACAATGTTTCAAAAAGTTCCTTTTTGATATATCCTCTGTCAGCGAACACTTTTCCATACAAGACTTTTGTAAAAACGCTCCACACCCGTTTATCTCTGTCATCAACATTTGCCCCTGTAAGACAGAAGGTTATAACCTCGCCAGAGTCATTACAGAGCAGGTGCAGTTTGAAGCCGTGGCACCAACCCATAGTACCTTTTCCGTTCTTCGCGAAACCGGCAAATACCTTGTTAAAATAACGCCGTACATTATGACATACAGGTATCATTGTACTGTCTACAAATGTTATTCCCGTACATTTACCAAAGGCATAAAGCTTCATAAACATCATCATCTGGAAGAAAACACGCGGCATTAGTTCCACGAAACGATTGTAGGATACAGCGTCGGGAAACTCATGCTTGAGTTGTCTGTGAATACAGTTGAGGTAATACTCCTTGAAGTTACGGTATGTACCGAAATGATAGCACACAAGAATAGTCATAATTTCGCTTTCAGAAAGACGACCTTTACGATTTCTATAACGTTTTCCTTTACCGTTATTAGTAGGTAGAAAAAGGTTATTTTCGAGTTCGCTATTCAAATTTTTGTTAAATTCGTCTATCATACAGAATATTTCAGTAACTTTGTCTTTGGTAATCATCGCTTTAACTTTATTTGTAACTTGTTGATTATCACCTATAAAGGTACAAATAATAAGCGAGATTACCAACTTTTTAAATGCTTTTTTTATCCCGAACTCGCGTA
>NZ_JBWPWW010000051.1:0-819 GCF_056590795.1 Prevotella sp. C0026C3
GCTGGAACACCTCCTTTCTGGAGCTGTACGATAATAGTTTTGTATAGAGAAACCTATTAGGTTCGTCTCTTTTTTTTCTTGTACTACGGAAGCTGTTTACTATAATAAAGAGAAAAAGGAAGCCGGGCATTCTCGCCCAGAGGCCTGAACGCAGCCGGACACAGTCCTATAGCTCAGTTGGTTAGAGCGCCACACTGATAATGTGGAGGTCGGCAGTTCAAGTCTGCCTGGGACTACTTCTTTGAGGGGGATTAGCTCAGCTGGCTAGAGCACCTGCTTTGCAAGCAGGGGGTCAACGGTTCGAATCCGTTATTCTCCACTCTAGTAGTATACAAGTTAAGAGTAAACAAGTTGACGAGTTCGTCTCGTTATCTTGTCAACTTAAGACTCGTCAACTACATCCGATCTTTGACATATTGACACAAGCAAGACTGTAGAATATAACAACAGTATCAAGTATGAGCATCCAAAGTTTCCTTTGGTGCGAAGAAAGTAATTAAGGGCGTATGGTGGATGCCTAGGCTCATGGAGGCGATGAAGGACGTGATAAGCTGCGATAAGCTTCGGGTAGATGCAAATAATCTTTGATCCGAGGATTTCCGAATGGGACAACCCGGCCGTCTGAAGGACGGTCATCTTGACAAGTTCAAGAGGCGAACGCAGGGAACTGAAACATCTTAGTACCTGTAGGAATAGAAAATAAAAGAATGATTCCCCTAGTAGTGGCGAGCGAACGGGGAATAGCCCAAACCGGCGTTGTGGCAACGCATCGCCGGGGTAGTAGGACCACGACATTGTATCTTGCGTGTGAGAGGAATT
>NZ_JBWPWW010000052.1:0-700 GCF_056590795.1 Prevotella sp. C0026C3
AGAATGCGGAATTACCTGTATAAAGGCAATTCCGCAAGGATTTATAGGCTATTTAAGTTTTACCAGACAGCAATAATTATTTTACATATGAGTTACAATAAAGTATAAATTTAAACTTTATTGTAGAACAGGCAAGCATGCTTATGTCAATAATTCACCTTATATACTCGTTTATAATAAGTCTGATTGAAGAAAAGAATACCACAATCATACAAATCAAAAGCACCCCCTCGATGTGTTCCCTCTAATAATTTTAACCATAGATACTTCATTTCTGATTTCTTCTGAATACCATCTATAAATAATACCGTACTTATATCTAAATGTTCCAAAAGTTCTTCATATGTAGGGATTTCCTCCCCCAATAGACCTACATAGGTTAAATTCTTCTCACAGCAATATTCATTCAAACGAGATAATAACTTCTCTTTGCGCAGACTTCTATTGGAACATAGCCATAAAACAGGCCAAGTTCCATTCGATTTAGGAGCTACCACTCGACGAAGAAAGCGATAAGCGAAAGGTGATTGCACACCAAACCCACGTGTTCGAGGTATCCTCATCAAACAGTGATAGCACAGATGTAATTTATCCCATATAGACTTCATACACTTATATAAACTAAAAAAGCCCCGACTACATTCAGTAATCGAGGCTCTCGTTAAAAGAAGGCGGCCACCTACTCTCCCGCATTGCATTG
>NZ_JBWPWW010000053.1:0-693 GCF_056590795.1 Prevotella sp. C0026C3
GAAAGACCGAGAGAAAAATTAAACTTTTCTACTCCAAAGTGTGAATTCTTCAAATACGTTTTATAAATTTGCACTTGCGGGTTGACTCTGCATGGTAGCTTTGAAAAGGATTTGGAGGAAATATATCAACGGGCAGGGCAAATAGACAACATCCTTCTGCTTTATCTCAAGGAAGTCGCTACGCAGATGAAATATCCACCAAAAGCCTTCCGCTCTTGCCGTGGTATCATGTCGCTGGAGAAGAAGTATGGCATGGCTCGTCTAGTAGCAGCTTGTAACTGTGCCTCGGAAGGACGACGCTATGGCTATAATGAGATAAAGGATATACTACAGAAGGGTGATGATGCTTCCTATATATCTATGGATGAAGATAATATGGAGCTATCTCCTGAATATAAACCAAAAACGCATAAGAACATACGAGGCAAGGATTATTTCTCAAAGCAATTATCCAATAATAACAATAATAGCAAACAATTAAAGTAAACAACTATGGAACTAAATAATAATAAGACAGCACCTATTGTGCAAGAAATGGATAAGAATCAGTTATCTCTTGATTTAATGCATAGAATGAGGCTTACGGGTATGGCAACTGCCTTTGAAGAAAGTCTAACAACTACAATTGCAGATACGATGACACCAGATGCCTTTTTATCATGGCTCTTATCTCGAGAATGGGACTATCGTTCC
>NZ_JBWPWW010000054.1:0-635 GCF_056590795.1 Prevotella sp. C0026C3
CAGCCGTTATCCGCAGTGATCGTAATGAGCCTGTTATCAATGACGACTTCGCTGCTATGGCTGAATTTTATGACATGGCTGTTTATCCAGCTAGGGTGCGCCGTCCCAAGGACAAGGCACTGGTTGAGAATGCTGTAAAGCTAATGTATCGGTCGGTATATGTAGATATTGAAGGGCAAATTTTCCATAATCTAGAATCACTTAATATTGCTATACGCACATCTTTAGAAGCATTTAATAGCCGTAGATTGAGTGGGCGTAAGGAATCCCGCCAAGAACTATTTGAGGAAATGGAAAAAGATTTTCTTCGTCCTCTTCCTACCGCTCGCTATCAGATGAAGTCTAGAAAGTCTGCTACTGTCATGGCTAATAGCTTCGTTATGCTAAGAAAGCATAGTTATAGTGTTCCAACAGAGTATATCGGCAAACGTATGGAGCTTATTTACGATAATGACAATGTTCAAATCTACTATGGGTTAAAGTTAGTTACCATCCATCAGCGAGATGATACTCCCTATACCTACTCACAGAAAGATGCACATAATCTTCCTGGTCATCATGGTGCAAGTTCCAAAACGAAGTGCAATAAAAGAGTAGGCCTCGCCGAGAGATGCAGACGTTCTCGAAGCGTAGCG
>NZ_JBWPWW010000055.1:0-620 GCF_056590795.1 Prevotella sp. C0026C3
AGTGGGTCAATAATAAATCGTTTTACTGGGTCTAAAATACTTTGCCAGCGTGGGTCAAATTAGTGTGGCTTTTCCAGCTACAAAGTTCGACATAAGTTCTTGAAAACGAAAGTTTTGCATGCCGTCAATTTAATAGTCATTTTCCATTCATTGCTACATTTTTTTGAGAGCCTGCTTTTGTGTAGCAATTTCTGTAGCAGAAAATGACCGAATGATGACTATCAAAAGGTATAGTTTGGCAGTCAAACGGATATGGATAAAAAACAAAAAATCGCTGTAAAACCTTGATTTTACAGCGATTACCCTTGTTTTGACGGCTAAAATGACGTGTTGTTTGACGTCCTTTTGAAACCTATTTGTGGACCAGCCTGGGCTTGAACCAGGGACCTCCAGATTATGAGTCTGTTGCTCTAACCAACTGAGCTACAAGTCCGGCTTATTCTACTGCGGAATAAGTTTGCGGATGCAAAGATACAGTGTTTCTTGGAAACAACCAAATATTTTCTTTTAAAAGAACAAATAGAGGTTCGTGAGGGGCTTCATCGCAGAGTCAACCAGCAAGTGCAAAATTATAAAACGTATTTGAAGAATTCACACTTTGGAGTAGAAAAGTTTAATTT
>NZ_JBWPWW010000056.1:0-595 GCF_056590795.1 Prevotella sp. C0026C3
CTGAAGTGGGCTGCGGCGAAGGCGTTCTTGAGTGTCACGTCTTCCAGTATGCCGGCCTTGTCGCCGTTCATCTTCACCGTTCCTTCTGCGTTAAGGGCGCAGAGGCTTTTCAGCGATTCGCGCGTGCCGTTGAGCTTAGAGAAGTCGAACATGATCTTGCCGTTCACGATGCGGGATGTATTCGTGTTGGGGCCGAGGTAGAATATGCGGACCTTTTGTCCGGCTGTCAACCCGTCTACGGGGCCTTCGAACACGCCCTTCTCCTTGCCTATGCCTTTCTTGATCGTGAGGGTACCGATGGCTTTGCCGGCATCGTTCACCACAAGTAGTTCGTCCTTGTCCTCCCACAGCCACGGATTCTTGTCGTCGCCCTCGGTGAGGTAGGCGCGCGTGCCGTCGGGGCCCGCCACGCCGGTCGAGGCGGTCATGGTGAGCATTACGCCCTTTGCTGGTGTATCGCCACCGTCGATGAAGTCTTCCTGTCCGGAGCACCCGGTCAGTGCAAGCGCCACGGCGGCCGTTACGGTCACCGCTGCCTGTCTCATTGCTTTGATTGCTTTCATACAGTCTTTCTTAATCATTTTTGTCGTTTGAT
>NZ_JBWPWW010000057.1:0-554 GCF_056590795.1 Prevotella sp. C0026C3
ACACACACAGGCTAACCGCCGGTCAACTCTCTTTTTTAAATATACGCATACGCGCGCGAGGCGCAGGTATGGAAACATAGGCAGGACGGGGATTCCACGGGAATTTCCTTCCTGCCTTTTTCGTGTCCGCTCGCCAGACGGACAAAGCTCGCATAAGCAAGCGTCAGCAATAGACATTTCTCAAGTATAATTATCAGTTAAAGAACAATATCAAAAAAACGAGCAAAATGAAAAAGAAAAAGTACATTACACCCAATGTTGAAACCGTTCCCACGGAAATGGAACAGAGCCTGCTCGCCGGCAGCGGAATAAGAGGTTCGATGGACAGTGATGAAAGCGACTGGGAGGAGGTAGACGACAGCGCCCCATCAGGTTCAGAATGAAACTCGACTAGGTTGAGCAAGTCCTTCAACAGCGACTGGAAAACCGGGTGGTAGGCGGAAGCAGCTTACAGGAAAGCGACTACGAAACAAAAGCATCAAACGACAAAAATGATTAAGAAAGACTGTATGAAAGCAATCAAAGCAATGAGACAGGCAGCGGTGACCGTAACG
>NZ_JBWPWW010000058.1:0-503 GCF_056590795.1 Prevotella sp. C0026C3
CATATTGGTGGATTTCTCCACCAGTGTGAGTATGGCATGCTGGTCAGGGTCTACGATTAAGTCCATCTCAAAATCTCCGAATCTCTTCCCGTCAACTTCCTTACTTCTTTCATGGATACTCAACCTGTCTTTAATTGGAAGATGTCTGCCCTTGGGACGATTCCTGTATTTCATCTTATGTCTTGTGTGTTTGGCAAGTTCCCCTGTTGTATCATTATGGATGATATTATAAATGGATTGGTGGGACACCTTTATCCCCTCACTCTTGCGCAGATAACCTGATATTTGTCGTGGAGACCACTGGTCATTGGTGATATATTCCTTAATCCTCCAGAGTAATTCGTCGGAGAGCCTGGCGTTCTTTACCGTTCTCTTTCTGCGCTGCATAGCCATATCGTGCGCCTTTGTCCAAATATACTTTCCCGTTGACGTACTGTTGCGTTTGATTTCACGTGAGAGTGTTGACTGACTGATGCCGATGATTGCGGCAATCTCTTTTCTCC
>NZ_JBWPWW010000059.1:0-502 GCF_056590795.1 Prevotella sp. C0026C3
TCATGTACTGCAGGTTGCCGTCGGTGAAGTTGACCTTCTTGCCATCCTTGCTCACGGTGAACACGGATGGGGTGCCAGCGGCGTTGCGCACGAAGGCGTCGGCGTTGTTGCCTACGTTCGTCGGTGCGGCTCCGGCGGAGACGATTTCGTTGGAGGTTTGCTTGTCGGTGTAGATGTCGAAGGAGATCGTGGACTTGTCGGTCGCTACCTTGTTGGGCACCAGAGGGAGGTAGATGTCAAAGGGCGCACCAGTCACGGTCGACGTGAACACAAACCCCGAACGCACGTTGCTCTCCTTTCCCGCCATAACGGGGTTCTCAATGTTTCCGCTTGCCGCGTCGACGGTGGCCTGCAGGGGTACGTCGCCGTGTACCACGAGTTTTTGGTATCTGTTGCCCAGGCGCGAGTCGTTGTTGCCCTTGACACTGAAGTGGGCTGCGGCGAAGGCGTTCTTGAGTGTCACGTCTTCCAGTATGCCGGCCTTGTCGCCGTTCATCTTCAC